>JBAXRC010000535.1:0-1905 GCA_037131415.1 bacterium
CATGAATTTTGAGCCTGCGCGTCTGGCGCTTGGTTTGGCCCATCTGGCCAAACATGCCGCGCAGTTGCTCAGTCATCTCCTCCATGCCGGGCGGCCCCATCACATCAAGCTGGGGCGCCGCCAGCGCCACGTCCAGCTCAGCCCGGTCATGCACCTCGACGATCACCTCCAGGTTCAACTCCAGGGCCTCCCGGTAAAGGATCTCGCAATGGCCCGGCTCAAGGGCGGCGACAATCAGCAGCACCACGTCCGCACCCCGGGCCGCGGCTTCGGCCAATTGATAGGTTTCGGCGATGAAGTCCTTGCGCAGGACCGGGATATTCATCACCTTGCGGACCTTCCGGAGGTCATCCAGGGAGCCCAGGAAATGATGGGGTTCCGTCAGCACCGAAATCGCCGTAGCCCCTGCCGCCCCGTAGGACTGGGCAATGGCGGAAGCGTCATAATGCCGGCGCAATTCGCCGGCGGAAGGACTGGCTTTCTTTACCTCGGCAATGATCCGCGGTTCCGGTCCGGCCCGCAGCGCCGCCGACAGGCTATGATAGGCGGTTCGCTTCTCGGCCTCCCACAGCAGCTCGTTGATCGAAACCGCGCGCTTGGCATCGGCCACATCCTTCTTCCGCTGCCACATGATCCGCGTCAGAACATTCTCTTCTTTTTCGCTCACTAAAACTCCTTCACTGGAACCATTCAAGAAGCTGGGAACCGCGGATGAACGCAGAACACGCAGACAATTTCCAAAACACAGAACTCCACCTTTTCCCCATCCGCGTTCTCTGCGTCCGTCTGCGGTTTCACTCCCTCTTCAGCGGCACACACCCTACCCACTTAACCCGCCTGTGTCACCGCCACAAGTCCCTCAAGCGCCTGAAGCGCCTTTCCGTTGTCAATGGCCTGCCCGGCTAGTTTGAATCCCTCTGCAAAATCCGCCGCCTTGCCGCCGGCAATCAGGCCCGCCGCCGCATTCAGGCATACGATATCCCGGCGCGGCCCGGCCTCGCCCTCCAGGATGGCCCGGGTAATCCTGGCATTAACCGCCGGATCACCGCCCGCGAGTTCATGCGGCAGCGCATAATCCTCCATCACCGAGAGCGGGTCAAAGTTATACGTACGGATGGCGCCGTCCCGCAATTCGCTGATCCGGGTCGTGCCTGTGACCGTGATCTCATCCATGCCATCCTGCCCGTGGACCACAAAGACCCGCCGGCTGCCCAGTCGGCGCAGGACCTCGGCGAACATCTCCGTCAGTTCAGGGGCGAAAACCCCGAGTACCTGGCACGTGGCGCCGGCGGGATTCGCCAGGGGGCCCAGGAGGTTGAAAATGGTGCGGAATCCCAGTTCCTTGCGCGGCCCCATGGCATGCTTCATGGCGGGATGCAGTTTCGGGGCAAACAGGAACCCGATCCCCACCGTGTGAATGCAGTCCTCCATCACATCCACAGGCGCCTCGAGATTCACGCCCAGCTCGGCCAGTACATCGGCGGAACCGCACTTGCTGGTGATGGACCGGTTCCCGTGCTTGGCAACCGGAACCCCGGCCCCGGCCACAACGAACGCCGCCGTCGTGGAAATATTGAAGGTGCCCAGCGAATCCCCGCCGGTACCGCAGGTATCCAGAACGGTTTCTTTTTTCTGCACGTTGATCCTGGTCACGTGCCGGCGCATGATGGTAACCGCGCCGGTGAGCTCCTCAATAGTTTCGCCTTTATCGCTCAACGCGGTAAGAAAAGAAACAATACGACTATTACTGATACTTTAAACTTCATCATATAAAAACTTTAACTACCCACATTTTTTAACCACACCTTAACAAATATAAGTTTTTCTTCCTGATGATTATTTTCTCCTGACCTGCATTATTAATAAAAAGAGAGCCCTGCTCTTATTTTAATATTGAAGCTTCCT
>JBAXRC010000536.1:0-1902 GCA_037131415.1 bacterium
GTCTGGTGGCAGCCCCATAGTTCAACAGGTCGTGTTTCATCACCCACGGCATCCCATGGGATTGATCCCGCCAACCGGGCCCTGGTGCACAGATCACACAAGGCCTTGTAAGACTCCCGGTCGTTCTTATAGCGGGATTTCCGCTTGGAGGAGTGCCGAAGTGGTGGATTATTCAACATCGCATAGTGGATTTGCCGAACTGAAAGCGGCCAGTATGCCTCTCTTGCCATCACCTCGTATCTGACTGCATCTAAAAAGGCAGCTTTCGCATCACTGATTGCTGAGCGGGTCGTTTGTCCTTCTATTCGCATGGCTGTGGGCGATGAGCGATAGGCTTCATCCTGCCTCTCGGCCAGGCGCTCGCGCAGAGCGCGATACGCATCCTTGGGATTCGTATTTACGAGTTCCTCCCGAATCTGCTCCTCGGCACCTTTCCGGCGCTGGGTATTGTGAGCGGTCAGAACCCGGAGCCGTTCGTCCATCGGAAGGTCCGAAAGCCGGATGTCAACGCGCCGAATTGGGACATGTTCCAATCCGGCCATCAGGGCAGCCCAGTGCCTCCGGTGTCCGGACAAAATATAGCCGTCGGCCGATACCGTCAGAACCTCAAGAATGCCGCGCTTTTTGACACTTTGATAGATGATGTCATCATCTTGATGTCGGCAGTCGTATTGGTCATAAACATATTCATTTTCCGGTGCCGGTTGGATGGAATCAATGGGCACGTTCACAATAACGTCAATCGGCTGAGCGTAGTCCGCTATTTCAGATGCAGGTTTAGATATGGTGCGCATATGTCCCTCCCTTTCAGTACGACCGGAGTTCATCGAAGTTAGGCCACAGTTCCCGCACATCGATGCCCAAACCGGCCGCCACGCGAATGGCATTCCGTTGGTTTGGCCGCTTCCCGTGCACATAGGCGTTCATCAAATGCGGCTCAATGCCGATCTCCAGGGCGGTCCCCCGGATCGACTTCCCGGCCAGCCGTAGGTGTTTTTCCAAATTACAGGTGTTTTCCATCATCTTTTTCCTTTCTGTTGTTTGTGTTGTTGCTTCTCGCGTTACTAAATGGGTGGAAATCAACCACTTCCCCCCCGAAATGACTGGGAATGACACGTAAGACATGGGCATAAGTGTTGTATTACCAATGAGAAAGGTTCGTTTTGAAAAATCACAAAAAATCAACGGAGGTCACATTTTCAACCATGTGCATCTTTCACCCCGTCTCCAGATTCCGGGCGACCGTCGCGATCGGGCGTTCCCGTAATCACTCTCACAATTTGGGACGGACGTTATTTGTCCAGGGAGACTTGATACATTCACGAGGTATGGAATGACGGGTCAACGGGGCGCCGTTAAGTGCGTTCAAGGTATTACGAGAGAGAATGGTGAGGGTAGAGGCAGTAATTGCCCGGAAAGCAACGGGAAGGAACAGCACGCTTGCCTTACTAAGCCCTGTAAGTCTATTCTCCGAACTTAGTTGCAGGGTTGAATTATGACTAAAACAGTGACATTTCTAGAGTGTTGCGGACGGGAGTGGGGCCGGTGAGCACCAAGTTTTTCACAAATGACCAGGCGAACACCCTGCTGAACAAGTTTGCTGGCATTTTCGCGCATAATCCCGATATTGAAATCTTTGACGCCCTTGTGGGCTATCTTCGCGCTTCGGGCTATTTTGCGTTACAGCCGCATCTGGTCAATGTGCCCAAGATTCGTATCCTGGTGGGGATTGATGTGGACGCATTGTTGCTTCAACATCATCGCAAAGGCCTGCTTCACCTGGCCGATACGGATAAGACGTTAACAGAGGTGCGCAACGCTCTGACACGGGATATTCAGACAGCTCCATATCAGCAGGAAGTCGAGAGGGGAATTCTGCAGTTTGTTCAGGATGTCGCCTCC
>JBAXRC010000537.1:0-1901 GCA_037131415.1 bacterium
GGCCCTGCGCATGGAGCGGCATTGCCAGAATGCCCTCGCGGTGGCGGAGTACCTCAAGAAGCATAAACAGGTAACATGGGTCCGTTATCCCGGCCTGGTTGACGACCCTTCCCATCCGGTTGCCAAAAAGGTGCTCAGTAACGGGTTTGGCGGCATGGTGGTTTTTGGCATCAAGGGAGGCGCTGAGGCGGGACGAAAGTTCATTGATAATCTCCAGTTATTCTCCCTGTTGGCTAATGTTGGTGATGCGAAAAGCCTGGCGATTCACCCGGCAACGACCACTCATTCCCAGCTGACCGAGGAACAGCAGCGCGAGGGTGGCATTACGCCCGAGCTGATCCGGCTTTCCATCGGCATCGAGCACATCGACGACATCAAGGCCGATCTCGATCAGGCCCTGAATATCGCCGCCATGTGACCTGCAGGCTTGAAATGTATTGAGCGGATAATTCCGCTCACCGACGATTTCGCTGATACTCCTCGATGGTCATGAGGTTCGAGTAGGGCTCCAGGCCGGCCATTGACTTGATGATGACCGGGAGTCCGCACTCGCGCAAAGCGGCAATGGGATTCAGTCCCCCGTAGACAACAAGACCCGCATGACCTTCCGTCACGGGAACGCCGAACAGCGGTTGGTTCGGCTGGCCGAAGCTAATGATGCCTTCGATCCCCATGGCGCGAAGTTTCTTTTCGAGGTCCATGGCATCGGCCAGTGCCGCCGTGGGGATTTCACGGAAAGCGGCGCAGAGGATCCCGTTGCCAGTGAGAATGACATCCCTCACGCGGGTCATGTTGGCCTGGATGAAAATCTCCAGGGGGTCCAGCGTGCTGCCATCGTAGTTGATCAGATCTACAAACCGGATTGGAATCCGGTTCCGCACCTCAAGCAAACCGCTGAAACGGGCTTTCACGGGGATGCTCTGGTGCAGCAGCGCCCCGCTCAAGGTCACGCTACAGACGGTCCCGATGGCGATGTGGTTCTCGGGAACCAGCATGCCCGAGATAATTTCACCCGGCTTCGCAATCAGAATATGGGGACTGACGGCGAAATGGTGACGGAATATCAGCTTCATCTCATTTAGCGCCCGGCTCAGATGTTCCGGCTGGATCAGCGATACATTGACCACCACGGTTCCTGTACGCAAGGGTGGTTTCAGCGACATCCTGTAGGCGAGGTTGTCAACCCGCGACGCGATCACGCCAACCTTTTCAACGATGTTTGCGTGCGCCAGTTCCTGTCTCCCCTTTTCGGAGATGACGCGACCGGTCCGCCTGCTGATTTGGATCGTCAGCCCCTCGCGATCCAGATTCAGGAGGTGCAGGCGGATCGTCCGTGGCTGGACATCCATTCCGACCGACAGCAGGGATGCCCGTATTCTTGCCGCTCCAATTGGCTTATTGGATTCGCTTAAAATCTTGAGGATTGCCAAGCGGGATATTTCTTTTTTGGACATGAACCGTTCCTTCCCGATATTAACTTAAGAAATTAATTGCGGTAATATTGCCGTTAGAAATGCCGCATTTGAATAAGTATTACCGTTGATTATACAACAAACAAGACAATATATTACGGCAAGTAATTGCCGTATTAACAAAAAAGGAGAACGCGGAATGAACAAGTACGTAGAATCAGTATTGGAGCAGACAAAAAGGAAGAATTCTGAGCAGGTGGAGTTCCTTCAGGCCGTGACTGAGGTGATGGAGTCCATTTCTCCTGTTGTTGAACGTCATAAAAAATATCAGGATCACGCCATTTTGGAACGTATCGTTGAGCCGGAACGGGTGATCATGTTTCGTGTTCCCTGGCAGGATGACAAGGGTCGGTTCCATGTAAACCGCGGGTTTCGCGTCCAGTTCAACAGCGCGATCGGGCCTTACAAGGGCGGGCTTCGCCTTCATCC
>JBAXRC010000538.1:0-1899 GCA_037131415.1 bacterium
GATGAAGTCTGGCTCTCGCTTTATCTTCCGGAGAGCCGGCTAGCCAGCGTGAAAATCGGACAACCCGCCACGGTCAGGATAGATGGCGACCCCCAGCGATATCAGGGGATTATCACCTTCATCTCCCCGGAAGCCGAATTCACCCCGCGCAATGTTCAAACCCCCGACGAGCGCGTCAAGCTGGTCTACCGCATCAAGATCACGCTTCCCAATCCCAAAGGCACCTTCAAACCGGGTATGCCTGCGGATGGATTCCTGTAACGGTTGTCAACGAAAGGTCTTCTGGGTGACTCCTCCTGTAATAGAGACCCGGCAACTGGGACGTTCCTTCGGACCGGTAGAGGCGGTCAGGGATCTGACCTTGAGCCTCGGGCGCGGGACCTTCTTCGGTCTCGTCGGGCCGGACGGCGCCGGTAAAAGCACGGCCATCCGCCTCCTGTGCGGCCTGCTCAGGCCCACATCCGGGGAGGGCCGTATCCTCGGCTTCGACCTTTTCCGTGAGACTGAAGCCATTAAGTCGCGCATCGGCTACCTCTCCCAGTCGTTCACCCTGTACGGGGATCTGACCGTGAACGAGAATATTGAATTCTTCGCCGAGCTCCACGGGGTTGACCGCTATCAGGCACGACGCGATGAACTTCTCGCCATGACCCGCCTGGCGCCCTTCCACAACCGGCTGGCCGCGGCGCTCTCCGGCGGCATGAAAAAGAAGCTCGCCCTCGCCTGCTGCCTCATCCATACCCCGGAACTGCTCCTGCTGGACGAGCCTTCCACCGGCGTGGATCCGGTCTCACGAAACGAGTTCTGGACACTTCTGAAGGAAATTCTGGGACGCGGCATCACCATCATCATGACCACTCCCTACCTCGACGAGGCGGAACGCTGTGACCGGATCGGGCTCATGCACCAGGGCACACTCATCCGGCTCGATACCCCGCAGGCTATCCGGAATGAGCTCCATGGCAAGGTCGTCTCGGTTTCCGGCGCCTCCCTCGACACCCTTCACCGGCTCCTGAAACAACACTGGCCACCAGCCGCGCTGGTCCGGTACGGGGATCGTCTCCATTTTTGCTCCATCCACCCAGGCGATCTTGACAAGGCCGGCTCATGGCTCCGGCAAAATGGAATCGAGGCCACGTTCCAACCCGTCGAACCCTCGCTGGAGGATGTCTTTGTCTCACTGATGAGCCGCGAAAAACAGGCCACGCCTGTCGATACATCGAAAGGAACCCATGAATAAGATCACCCTGCTGACCGCCATCTTTTGTCTGGCGGTTTCCACATCCAGTTCCCGAAGCGAACCTGTTGTCGTGACCCCGGACTCGGTCGTAAAACTCACTCTCGCCCATAGTCCGGCGCTCAAGAGCCGGGATGAGGCCGTGCTCGCCGCCTCCGCCCGCCGCCGCCAAGCGGATGCGGGCCTGAAGCCCCAGCTCGACACCCGCGCCCAGGCCCTGCATTTCGAGGGACTCGAAAACCAGGCGCTCGGACCGGTCACCATCCCGGTCATTGAAAACCAGTACTCCGCCTCCATCGGCATCACCCAGCCGCTTTACACCGGGGGACGGGTAACCCGCCAGAAACAAGGCGCCCGGCTCAACGAGGAATCCTCCCGCCACGCGCGGTCCGCTTCCTCATCCGACCTGACGCTACAGACCCTCACCACCTACTGGCAGTGGAGCAAGACCCTCGCCCAGAAGGAGGCCTACCAGGCCGCCATAACCCGGATGAACGCCCTGGCCACCGACACCCGGAATCTCGAAAAGGCCGGCATGGCCACCGACAACGACCGGCTGGCCGTGGACGTGTCACTCGACCAGGCGCAACTCCAGTTCGATGAGGCACAACAGCAGGCTGACCTCTGCCGGATCGAACTGGAACGCTTAACCGGCCGGGAAT
>JBAXRC010000539.1:0-1895 GCA_037131415.1 bacterium
CATGGCCGGGGGCGTCCGGCGCAAGGGGGACAAGTGAGCGGAGCGAACGCAACCAAGAGCGCCCGCCGCGCGCCGGGAACAAAAGACCGCGTTATGCGACCCTGCGTAGCGCGGAAAAGGGCGGAGCCCAGCGCGTAGCAGGGTGTGAGGAGCTCGCGACGAACGAACGCATAACGACGGCTTTTGTTCACGGCGGTGACCCTGAGCTTGTCGAAGGGGAACGTACCCGCACGGGCTGTGACGGAAGCCCTCCCGGGGCTGACGGCATTGCCCGTGCACAAGGGCGCGCACCTTGCGGCCGTGCCCTCGGCACGGACGCTCTGACAAGGGAATCAATGGGGTCATACTTCAAAATGTTGCGCCGCCATGCCCCTGAACAAGTGACCAAGAAGATCATAGGCAGTCCCGGCGGCGCTACCTGATGAGCGGAGCCGACGGCGTGCGCCGTGGCCTTTTCAAGCACGGCGCATGACGGAGGCGGAGTGGTTAGTAGTAGGTAGGCAGAGAGACGAGAGAACCGTGGCAGCTAATGGAATATCCATTTGGCAATTATTGCTGGGTGGCCCCGCTGCCGCTGAGTCCGGCTATTTTCTAGTTTTCAGGTCTGACACTATTGACCCTTAAACCTAAAGTCTCCCGCTGGGCCTCTTGTTTCGCCTCACTTAAAATCACGCTGAATATTCTTTTAGACCTCTCATCGCCAATAACTTCACTGTCGATTCCGAACACCTCATCATCATGTCCCCACATCGTAATCAACATCGAATTCGTTCCGTCAGAGATTCGTAACCCAGTTTTGTAACCTTTTTCAAACCTCACCGATTTTCTCCACTTATCCGATATCCTGTGCGCCAATGTTGTTATGTGCTCCCTAAATGTGACGGCCCCCATGTCTATGTCTAATGCGCTTTTTTGACTGATGAACATATTATGCTTTTCAACCACACCATCCAAGACACCAAGAAATTGGTAAAGCCCAAACTTCTCGTTCGCCAAATACGAGCAAGCGACGCCCCCGAACACCACCGCAATAGCCAACATCAACACCGCTATTCTGCCCCGCAATTTCATTGGTAAAAACCTCTTGGCTGTTCAGTTTCTAACGCACACGCCTTGGCGGCGAAATAATAACGAAATGCCCAACTTGTGTTGAGGGGTTCAAATCATCATCAAATGCAAAACTTATGTGTATTTTCGCCTCCCAGCGAGACCGCGAATCCTCAACCGTAAGCAACCAATCTCCTGTTAGGTAGAGACGATTCTTTTTAGGACTGTTATACGACCACATAGTCCTAGGAGCATCCATCGCAAGTGCCACATAAGCCCCCCCCTCACCAAGCGCATCGGATCCGTTCCTAACCTCCTCCCCAGTAGGCCCATCTCTGAATGTCGCAATTCGATTAGACGAAACATTCGAGGAATCACTGTATTTGTGTCTGATAATTTGCACATTGCTGGCGTAATTCTTAAATTCAGGTAGCGTCCTTCCACACCATAATGCCTTCTCTTCAAATTTCCATCCACCAACAGCGCTGTAACTCGTAAATGGCCAAATCGCGAACGCAGATTCCTTCCCCATTTGGAACCCAACATTCGGCCCACTCAATGCATTTTTGTATGGTTCTTCTATTGACCGAAACCACCTATTACCTCCATACGCAGCATCCCACCAACCAGCCTCACCCTGTCCACCTTTAACTTCAAAAGAAGAAATAACATTCCCCAAAGCGTCTACGTGATTTGCTGCCGAATTATTCACAAACAAGTAGATGTTTTCGCCACCTTCTTCACCAATCGGATCGCGCGACGCCCATCTCCCTAATTCCGGGATGTACAGCCTGTAGCCGTAAAAGCGCATACCCGACACGGGTTTCGTAGGGGTAGGTAACTTTTCC
>JBAXRC010000540.1:0-1889 GCA_037131415.1 bacterium
AAAAATGTTCGGTTCCTGCCACGCAAGGTGGCAGGGCACCCCCTATCACTGACCCCTTACTGCCAGTCTCCTTTTTGTATCGTCATCTGGACGACACTGCACTAGGGTAACGAGATGAATATTCTTGAAGTCATCCGCTCAAAAAAGGGTTTCATTTGCGACATGGACGGCGTTCTCTACCACGGGAACAAACTGCTGCGAGGAGCCCTGGAATTCGTGAGCTGGCTCCAGTCGGAACAGAAGCGGTTTCTGTTCCTCACCAATAGCAGCGAACGCTCACCCCGCGAGCTTCACCACAAGCTGCACCGTCTCGGCCTGGATGTCGGCGAGGAGCATTTTTACACCAGCGCCCTCGCCACCGCCGCGTTTCTCGCCAGCCAGCACCCCCATGGAAGCGTCTATGTCATCGGGGAAGGCGGACTGACCAACGCCCTCTATGACGCGGGATTGACCAATAATGACATCAATCCGGACTATGTCGTGGTCGGGGAATCCCATGACTACACCTACGAACGCATCTGTAAGGCGGTGAAACTGGTTCTCGGGGGGGCAAAGCTGATCGGCACCAACCCGGATCTGACCGGCCCCGTTGAAGGAGGCCTGGTTCCCGCCACCGGTGCCCTGATGGCGCCTATCGAACTGGCCACCGGCAGCAAAGCCTACTATGTGGGCAAGCCCAACCCGCTGATCATGCGCAATGCCCTCAAAAAACTGGAATGCCGGCGGGAGGAGTCGATCATTATCGGGGATCGCATGGACACCGACATCATCGCGGGGATTGAGTCCGAGATTGAAACGATCCTCATGCTCACCGGAGTCAGCACGGAGGCGAACCTGCAGCACTTCGCCTACAGGCCGCACCATATACTCAGGGATCTGAACATGCTTCTGAGCCCCATCACCAAGCCCTGATACCGCCCTTTTTTGCCGCTATTGAATTCCGCCCGGCAAATACGTATGGTTATGCCCTGCTAAATCAAGGAGAACGATTATGCGAGTGTTGTCATTGCTTCTGGCGCTTACCGTGATTTCCGGAACCGGCTTGTGCGCCGTCACCCGGTCCGACCTCTCCCCCGCCACGCTCAGTGTTCTGCCGCCCTCCTCCTCCTTCATCAAGCTGAAGAGCGGAAACACCATCCAGGGTGAGATCCTTCGGAACGAGGGATCAACCAATGAAGTTGTCGTCAGGACTGTCACCGGAAAAATCATCAGCAAACAGCGTTATTCCCGGGCCGATGTTCTGGAGGTCCGACCGGAGAACCTGGAACCCATGCTCGCCAACGCCCTGAAGGACCTCCGCCTCTCCCCCAAAACGAACCTGACAGCCACCGCCTATGCCGGGACGATCGCCCTCTGTGACGAGTTCATGAAACTCTGGCCGACCAGCCAGGAGATTTCGTGGGTGTCGGAAAAACGAACGGAATTTTCCGCTGAGCAGAATAAACTGGCCCAGGGCCTGGAAAAACTGGAGGGCGAATGGATGCCCCCGATCAAGGCATCCGTGGCCAGATATACCGCCTTGAGCCGTATCATCGCGAAGGCACAAACCCAATACCCCGGAATCGACACCCAGAACTACTCCCAGAATCCCACTGCGAAAAAGAGTTATGAACGGGCCCTGGAGAACCGGCGCGCCATTGCCCGCCGGCTGCCATCCCTCATGACGGAACGTATCCCGATCCTGCTTCAGAATAAAGATTTCGATCAGGCGGCCGCTGAAATGGACACCTTTCTCCTTTTCTGGATTGAACTCGTGACAAAAACCCAGGCTAACCGGGCCAACGCCATCAAGGGTGGAGAATCTGATTTTGCCGACATGGACTTCACCGTTTTGATCACCATGGAAAAGAAGATTCTGGAAGCCTACCTCGCAAACCGTAATCCCGCAG
>JBAXRC010000541.1:0-1885 GCA_037131415.1 bacterium
GGATGTCGCCGCACGGACCATCAGTCTCGTCCTCGAAAAACTGGACTGCCCCGCCAGGGTGTCCGGCACGGAATTGAAGCTCCTGCCCGGCGGCCAGATCCATGACTTCCAACAGGCGCTTTCCGATGCCAGGGCCAGGGCAGCGCCTCCCTTAACTGCAGAAGTAATGGACCATCTCCTGTACAATTTCGGCCACGAAACCCGCACGGTCCTGGACTACGGAAAAAACGAGCCCGTCCTTCTGGACACACTGGGCCCCGACACCTCCGTTATCGGAGCGGAAATTATCCATGCCGTCCGTAACGAAATGGCCGTAACCCTCCCTGATGCCGTCTTCCGAAGGACTGATCTGGGTTCGGCGGGACTGCCCGGGCTTGCCACCCTGAAACGGTGCGCGGATATCATGGCCAGTGAATGCGGCTGGACCGGATCACGCCGGGACCAGGAATTGGCCAAGGTGATGTCATCTCCCTTCTTCGGCGACCCGCTGCGGCGGTACCTGAGGTGATCCCATGACGCCCTTGACCATGGCCTATTCCCCTTGCCCGAATGACACATTCATGTTCCATGATGTGGCGGCGGGCGGGTTTGCCCGATCAGGTTACACGGTCACCACACACCTGCATGACGTTGAAACGCTCAACCAGTTGGCGCTCCGGGGAACCTATGACCTGACCAAAGTCTCATTCCACACCTACCTGCTGATCCGGGAGCAGTACCAACTGCTGAACGCCGGTGCGGCCCTTGGATTCGGCTGTGGCCCGCTACTTGTCGCAAAGAAAACCATACCCCGGTCGGAATTACCCCGTTGCCGGGTCGCCATTCCGGGTGAATTGACAACCGCCCATCTTCTCCTCCGGTTATGGGCACCCGCCATTCATGAAAAACGGTTCGCCCCTTATGACCGAGTTATGGACATGATCCTGGGCGGCGAGGCGGATTGCGGAATCATCATCCACGAAACCCGCTTCGTGTACCAGGATGCGGGCCTGACCTGCCTGATGGATCTCGGTCAATGGTGGGAGCAGGAAACCGGATACCCGATCCCCCTGGGCTGTATTGTTGCCCGGAAAAGCCTGGGATCCTCCATGATCAACGACCTTGAACTCCTGATCCGGAATGCCATCCGCCGCTCGTTCGCCAACCCCGGAGAAACAACCGGATACGTCGGCAGCCATGCCCAGGAAATCAGCCGGACCGTCCAGGAGCAGCACATCAGGATGTTCGTCAACGATTTTTCCCTCGATTTGGGAGAAGTCGGACAGGCCGCCATCGTCAAGCTGGCGGAGATGGCTCGCCAAGCGGGAATCATCACGTGATTTTCAGGGATTTATCCCCTGATAAATCCATCGCCTTCCAGCCCAATCGGGATTATCTAACCCACGTTGCAGGACGACTCCAAAAGTCATCGGCGCGCCCACCATAGTACCGATCCAGAACCGTATCCATGACCCTGGCCGTACGTAATGCGCTTGCGCCTGTGCTGGGACATTTCCCCTGCTGATTAAGTTCGCTGACAATGGTCTGAATGAGAGGCTGTTGAATATGCGGAGGGTTGGGACGCTCAGCGTTTTGCACCCCGTCTGAATTCTCCAGCCGTACAGGTTCATTGCCGAAACAGGTGAGCGTGATCCGGCCCCCGGCGCCGCTGATTTCAATGATATCCTCACGGCATGGGCCGGCGAAATTCCATGAGGCGGTCCCCAAGGCGCCCCCGGGCACACGGAACTGCATGGTGACCACATCTTCCACGGCGCCGCGCTTTGCGAGATTGGCGGCATCGCCGTTTACCTGCCCGAGGGGACCGAATAGAAAATCAAAGATGTCCAGGGTGTGACTGCCCAAATCAAGGAACAAACCTCCCCCTGATTGTTCAGCCTCCATC
>JBAXRC010000542.1:0-1880 GCA_037131415.1 bacterium
TTCAAGTACGGATCTGTGCGGGGGACGCCCGGCAACGGGCGTTCCTACCGCGACATCCGATGGGAGAGAGGGGGGGGCGACATCTTTACGAGTTTGCGAAAAATGCGCCGATGGGGCTCTATGATTTTTTGGGGTTATTATCAGTGACAACGGTATATGAATACGATGTTCTGTCGGCGCTTATGCAGCATACACCAGACGGAGGCCGGGCGGCTGCGCAAGCAAGAATAGCCGAGTGGCAGTTCAATCGTGATCGCGAGTCTTGTGGTTTGTCCATGAAGAAAAGATTCAAGAATTACAATCCTGTTGTGACAATTGAAATTTGGGTTTCCGACATTACGACACCTGTTATGAACAGTTCCAATGGTGGGCTTTTGGGTTACTCATTTTTGGAACATGAAGAGCATCATGCTGAGTTACATGAAGATAACGCTAATAAACTTGATGCCGCAATATCCCCCTACATAGGTGAGTGTTTTTGTCCGGCTTGTTTTGCCGCCATCGACGCATATCTTTCAGCCCTTGAGTCCTTCTATGAACTCAAGGATCAGCACGATAACATGGAATTCGATTGCGCGGACTACCCAGCAGGCGATAACAAGGCAGGCGCGTGCGGATATGCCGTTGCGCTAGCGAATTCCCTGTTTAGTCAGTGGTATACCACACTTGCCCCTGCATGGGCTGCGATGATGGCGGCATGTCCATGAATATGAATTTATACATGGTATGCCTTGCGTGTATGATGTTGCTGCATAATTGGTGTTTTGCCGAGGGTAGGCAGAGTCATGCTCAAGAGAGCGAGCTCTCTTCCGCTGATGTGTTTTGGTACTTAGGCGTGCGGACAAGACTGCTGCCTGTGACTGAGGCTGTACCCATGCATGTCAAGGTGGGGATTGTTTTATCAGAGAAAGTGATGGATGCTCTTGATGATGAATGGCAAGACTTGTTAGCGTTAGCCGCGAGGATACCGCAAATTAATCGGGAGATTGTTGATGTGATTGGATGGGAATTTGCATATCCTCTTTTTGCTGTCAGGATGCAGACGATGCATGAGTTTGTCTATTTTACGAGAGATCCAATTCAGGGGTGGAAAGTCAATCGGGTTTATAGACTAAGTGGCGTCGGGCAAAGTCTTTCGAAGAATGTGGCTGGGTTGCGTGTACAAGGCAATGGAGGTTCGAGCGTCACCAACACAACGCCCAAACGTGAAGGGTTGCCCGGAAAGTAGGAGGGGGAAAGGCATATGGTGCAAATACTCATACACCTACAACACCAAAGGTCAGCTCACCTCAACAACCCTAGAAACATAAGGGTCACGTCTCCACAAGCGACAAATGGGAGAAGGGGTCACATCGTAACAAGTAACTGTTACGCACCGAATTGGCGTCGTAGTTTTCCCCGAATTAATCTCGTAGGGTTTTGACGCGGGTGGCCGATTTGGCATCGGGATTTGTGGCCGAATAACCGCGCTCTGGTCGTATTTACGACAGCAACGGCCCCTTTGGATTCCTCCAGTCTTCATGATTAACCTGATATTTCCCTCATGGCGTCCGCGAACGACGCGCCGAGTACTTTGGTGTTACCGACCAAATTGCCATCGTAATCGGTTCCCGAATTAAACCTGCAAAAAACAGCCTCGATTTCCGCGCTCTGGTCATAAAAAGTCCCCGTAGCCGTCGTAAGATTCTTCAAGAATTGCCATTCCCGTTGTAAAGCCTATTGATCGCTGCGACGGGAATGGCCAGTTGGATCCCTTTACCTCCAGTTCATCCGCCCAGGGCGGTTGTATACACCATGAAAGTTTACGACGGGAATAGAAGAGTAGCGGGGAATGGGGACAGGTAATCAGTAGCACCGCTGGGGGCACCTATGATCTTTGC
>JBAXRC010000543.1:0-1876 GCA_037131415.1 bacterium
GGAAGGTGATGGTGACCTTGTCGCCAATGGCATCCACCATCCCGGCGGGGACTTTTTCGACGCGGCCGCCGCGCTTGTAGTCGAACTTTATGATCTGTCCCTTGGGGAGTTTGACCTTGAGGCCAGTGGTGCCGGTCTCGGTGATGGTGGCGGTAACCGGGCTTGTCAGGTCGGTAACGGTGTTCGGTCCGGCTTTATCGAGCTTGGTTTTTTGAACCGCAAGCACGGTAACCCCGCGCTTGTTCTGTTTGACGGAATAGGTCACCGTAACCTTGTCGCCGTCTGTCGGACTCCAGGAGGCGGGTTCGTATTGGGATTTGCCCCGCACCAGGCTGAAGAGACGGACCGTGCCTTTTTCATCGAGCTTGAAGGTTCCAAATCCGGTATCCGAAATGGTTCCCGTGGCCTCGTCGCCCCAAGCGGACACGCCATTGACGGCCGCGTAAATTCCAATAACCAACCCGAGTAATTTGATGGAGTTCATGGTGCTCTTTTCCTGTGATATTTACCGTAATTGACGACTAACCTTATCCTGTGTAACTTTAGCCACATTTTTCAGACCAACGCAAGGATACAATGAGTGTTCTGACGGACGCAATTGAGGCTTGCCTGTCGCCGGTGACAGGGGATGGGCAGGGCGGTTTTTCAGCCTCTGCCACGTTTCCTGCCGACTTCATCGGATTCAAGGGGCATTTTCCAGGACGGCCCGTGCTTCCCGGTGTCTGCATGGTCCAGGCGGCGCTGGTGATCCTAGCGCGCGGGCGGGCCGAGCCCGTTACCCTGAGGTGTCTGGCTTCGGCCAAATGGATGGCGCCGGTGCTACCCGGCGAGGAGCTGGTTTTCACGCTGGCAGTGGGTGGCCGCAACACGCCGCCGGAAGCGGTTCGTGTATCGGTCCTGCGTGGGCCTGAAAAGGTGGCTGAATTTTTACTGGAAACCCAGCCGGGTTCAAAAGTTGCGGGAACGGCATGACCACGCGGCGCACCAGGAAAATGTTCTTCGAGCGGGAAGCCGGGGCACCGCCCCCGTTGCGGTTCGCGGTGCAGCGCCGGGTCCGGTTCAATGAGGTGGATCCCATGGGGATCGTCTGGTTCGGTCGTTATCCGCTTTATTTCGAGGAAGGGGCCGCGGAACTCAGCCGGCGCTGCGGGCTGTCCTATCCCGATTTCATGGAGGCGGGATTGCGGGCGCCGGTGGCGTCTTATCATGTGGACTATATCGTGCCGTTGATGCTGGATGAATCCTTCACGATCGTGGCCTCGCTGATCTGGAACGAGGGGGCGCGGCTCAATACGGAATATGAATTGGTGAAGGAGAATGGAACCACGTCGGCACGGGCCTATACGGTCCAGGTGTTCATCGGCGCCACCGACAGCCGTGTCTGCATGGTATCGCCCCCGATGCTACAACAATGCCGCGCCCGCTGGAAGGCTGGCGAATTCGGGGACTTGCATTCATGAGGACGGTGATCGTCCAACAGGATCTGATGACTGCCTGGGGGCGCGGGATGGATTCCTGCTGGGCCGGGCTCCTTAGCGGTCGTCCGGCTTTTTCGGATGTGACGGCCTTCAGCACCAAGGCGTTTTCCGCCCATCTTGCCGCCTTGGTCCCGGGTCTTGAGACCACTACCGAAGAATCCCGCGTGATGCGGATGGTAACGCCGCTCCTGGGCCCGCTGGCCGGCACGCTTCCCCCCGACACCCTGGTGCTGCTGGCCACGACCACAGGCGAGGTGGACCTCCTGGAGCGGGCGATGCTTGAGCCGGCATCGTGCCGGTTGACCGGTGACGAAAGCCGGATGGATGTGCTACTGGGACGGGTACAGCGGCTACTGGGCGTGACCGGGCCTGGACGGATTATATCGGCCGCCTGCGCC
>JBAXRC010000544.1:0-1871 GCA_037131415.1 bacterium
CCCAGTTGCGAATGTGGTGGATAACGAATTCGGCAAGCGGTATAGTGTGGACGGTGAAATCAGATCCCCTGATGGCAGGAATCCGACCATCAGGACGGTTTGGATTATAGAAGCGGGGCTGAATATCCCGCGGTTGATAACGGCTTATCCGCTGGAGGAGCCAAAATGATTGCAGAACATGACAGAGTAGTGCTGATGGCCGACCGATTAGATCAAGGATTGATGGCTGGGGATGTCGGTGCTGTTGTGCATGTCCATCAGGGCGGGCGGGCTTATGAAGTGGAATTTGTTGCCTTGGATGGCGAGACAGCAGCTGTCGTGACGGTTAAGGCCAATGACATCCGTTCTGTGGGCCGGCATGAAATTGCTCATGTTAGGTCTTTGGCTGTTGCGTGATCACTCGTTTCACCTGTTCACCACCATTTCAGCACCATTTCACCGGGATTCTTGAGCTTAAGGTGTTGATGATCAGTGAATACTGTAAAAGTCGTTTCACCTGTTCACAGACGGAAGTATGTGTAAAAACAGGAAGATAACCATACATCCGTAATTATACAGAATTCCATCTATGGGTTACTACCTGACAACCGACCCGGAAAACCTAGTGCCGCAAAAATCCTGGGCCACCCCAAAAACGCATGTCCCCGGCTCACCGGTGAATGAACATGGCTTACGATACTCACGTGTTCGCAAAGTTAAGATAGAATACCGGAGTCAGGAGACGGGAATATTCTAACAGCCTTTAATCTTTCCCCTCTTGCTTTCCGACAGGAATGAGGACTTCGTTTCGGCGCAGGAACCACAGGGTAAATGGAGGATTGTAGCGGGCCCAGACGGAGTCGCCTGTTGCGGTGAGACCCTTGTCTCGGATCCATGACTCCAGCCGCTCCTTGTTGGAAACATAGCCTGACTGGCTCCAGGTTCCGGAGTATCGTACGGCCGCTATGCGGCGGGCGGGGATTTCTCGCGCCGTGAGTGTTGGATCGGTTGGCGTGGGGAGCGTCTTAAGGGTGTAATTGGACGGCATCATGAAGCTGATCGCCCATCCGATTTTTGCCTTCTGCTGTCCCACGGGAGCCGTCATGGCGATTTTTTCTCCGTGGGCTTCCTGCGAGACCGGCGCAGTCATCGCAATGGTATTGCTAGATTGGTTGTCCCCGGAAATGTAACGGAACAGCCTGCCGAAGGCCACATTGCCCGCCTCTTCCAGGGAGCTGTCCACGATGGTCTCCACGAGGATCTGGCGGTCGTAATCGCGAATCTCGAAATCCCCGCTCTTTTCCACAAGTGTATATTTAGCTTCGTCGGTTGCCATAACTGTCATTGCTCCCAGTAAGAGCACCGTCATTCCTATCCAATGCCCCGCCACCAGTTTCATGTGAACATCCTTTCCAAGACAGGGGAACTTTAACACAAGAAGGTTGATGATAGAAGGCGGAAGGAGGGATGGCGGAATGTTGATCGATGAAGGCACGGGGGGGGGCAGCGGGGACAGACTATGTATAATACCTGGTGTCCACTGTGATGGTTTTGGGTACGTGATGCTGATGGGGGGGGCGTCGTGAGAAATGTGATGTCGAATGTTGGCGAGCGATTGAGCGGCCTGTATCGACAAGCCAGCCGGATCCCTGTATAAAAGAAACCCATGGGCTATCGGTGCTATCAGTCGGATATCCATGGCCACTTGGAGGTGAGCCTTGGAGGGGCGCCATCGACGATTATGCCGCCATCGCCGGGATTGGTTCGAGCCGTCACGACGCGCAAAAAGTCCTTTTGTGCCCTTGTCTCACTACCCCGATGCGAGCCCGTCACCTAACAGCCTGTTGAAAAAGTGTTCACTCTGATTGTTTCCGCTGGAGGGCGAGGCTTGC
>JBAXRC010000545.1:0-1867 GCA_037131415.1 bacterium
TCTGTAGACTCCCTTATACCACAGGGAATCGAATATTATGAAGGAGGAAAATGGTCCCGTTTTCCCCGTTTTTCGATCAGAAGAGACTGGAATATCTTAAAACGCCTGGCATCAATTGCTCCAGCGACAAGAGCGGCGCGAAAGGCGCACTGCGGTTCGCGGTCATGCTGGCAGTCACGAAACCGGCATTGACCGAATAATGGCTCGAACTCGCGGAAACCCTTCTCAATCTGCTCCCGCGTCAGATGAGCCAGGCCAAAGGCCTGAAGACCGGGACTGTCAATAAGGGCTCCACCCCCAGGCAAGTCGTACCAGCGGGAATGGGTCGTTGTGTGCTTTCCACTCTTGAGCGCATCCGAAACAATGCCGGTCCGGGCATCGGCCCCGGGAACCAAGGCATTAATCAGCGTTGTCTTGCCCATCCCGGATTGACCGACGAGCAATGAGATGTGCCCGGATAAACGCTGACGAAAATCGTCCAGATTGTCGTCCTTCGCGCTTAACTCGATAACCGGATACCCCAGCCGCACCAGCGGGGCAAGCAACTCACGCCCCCGGTGAAGATGGGTTTTAAGATCACATTTATTGAGAACGATCAGTCCGGAGAGCTTCTGGGAATCCACTGCACAGAGACAGCGCGTGAGTAACTCGTCACTGAACCCCGGCTCCGTAGCCGCAACCATAACCACCTGCGTGACATTGGACGCAATCAGCTTTTCCTTGAAGGTGTCCGCGCGATAAAAAATACTGCGCCGCGGAAACAATTCGATAATGACGCCTTGAGTGACATCGGCGGCTTCCACCTCAACCTCGTCGCCACAAACATAAAGGCTTTTCTTGCCTCTCGGGGTACACATCAGGACAGTGCTTCCAGGGTAGTCTCCGTCCAATCGGACTTCATACTGACGCCCATATGCCGCAACGACACGCCCTTTGAAGTTGGTAATATTTTCTGGAATCACTGGTTGAAATAATAGGCTATTGAGACGGCCAACACGAGAGCTTTTACTGGGGCACGGCCTATTCAATTTGCCGAACATGCACCTCAAAGGTCGCGCTATCCTCCCTGCCGGAAAGGAAGGCCCTGGCTTTCACCATGGCGCCATAGATTACTGGAACGGCCCCGGTATAGAGGAGAGAAGACTGGTCCGGGTTTCGCCCATCCAGGGTATAGCGAATCTCTGCGCCGTCAGTGCCAGACTCCAGGATCAGTTTCACCTGAGGGGGAATAACTTGGTTGGCGGATTCAAGGACACGACAGCCGGGCCGGGGAAATCCACTGCCAGTCTCATAGGCGCCCATGTCAGGTAAACGCCCCGTGTACTCATCCGTCATTTCAGGCTCCTCCTGCCCCGCATCAACGCAGGGCGACCCGGTCCTCAGGCTGAAATTCCGATTAGTTTCATCAACGAAACCGGGAGTCGATCCGGTATAATTGCTCTTCCACACCACTTTAGCGGGGGGGTGCCCCCCGCAGGAAGGCCAGACCGGCCCTACAAGGATATTGTTGAGAATCCGGGTCTCCCGGAAATCGTTATTATGAGCGCCGGATCCGGCATCAATTCCAGATCCGTTCATCGTACAGGTGTTGTTGACGATGTAATTAAACCGTGAGGAACCCTCCAATGCCACCGCCGTTCCGGAGTTCCCCCAGATGACATTCTGCCGCACCACATAATTCTCAACCGCCCCGTCAAAACGAATCCCCTCCCCTTGGACTGATGCATTGTCATGAATCCAGTTCCAAGCGAGAACCGTACCCTTCCCGTCACCCATCAGGCGCACCATGCTGGCATTCGTCCGGCCCGCGCCCAAATGATGAAAATCATTGTTCTCGATGCGGGCATTCAGCACATTGCTACACAAC
>JBAXRC010000546.1:0-1862 GCA_037131415.1 bacterium
GCTTGATCACAAACAACGACCACTACCTACGGCAATTGACTTTACAACCTACCTGCTGAGAGATGCTTTGAGAGAGGATTATAGGCTCATTGGTGGCGGGCAAAGCCTTTCAAAGAAGGATGCGGAGTTGCGCATAAAAGGCGGAGGCTTTCAGAGCATCACCGGCGCGACTCCAAAGTAAGCGTCTGCTTGTTGCGAGCCAAATTGCCGCCGTATTCACGCGAAAAACCCGGAAAAGGCTTAGTTATTTGAGGAGACTTCTACCCGGTCTTCAATTTCCAGAATAACAACAGGGGCGATCGGATCCAGCGGATCCTGCCCGACATCCACGATCTGGTTTACCCCATCGGGCGTGACGGCCCGCTTTGTCTTGCCGCCATCAGCCAGGAGGTAGGCTTTTTTGACCGTATTCTTCAGGCCTGGCACGACGAGTTTGCCATCCTTTGGCCAGTCAAAGACGTGGAGATAAAGCTTTCCAGCTTTCTGGGTGCAACGCCCCCATGGCAAGCTCTTGAAAGGACTCGCCGTTGTTCCGTAAATCGACTCGCCGTTGACCTTCATCCATTTACCGATTCCGGCCAGACGTTCGATCGAGGCGTCCGGAAACAGGCCCTCCGATGTCGGACCGACATTCAGCAGGTAGTTTCCGCCTTTGCTGGCGCAATTGATGAGATTACGGACCAGTTCCTGGGTGGATTTCCAGCCGTTATCATGCTTGTTGTATCCCCAGTGCCCGTTCATTGTCATACAGGACTCCCAGTGCGCCCCTTCACCAAAACCCGTTGCCGGAATTTCCTGCTCAGGAGTACCGTAGTCACCCACACCTTTCCCGTTATCCATGCCACTCATTCCGGCACGTCCCTTGCCGATACGATTATTAATAATGAGCTTCGGATCAAGGTTTCGCAGGTAGGCATACAGATCCACCCCGCGTTCGTGGGTCCAGGCAGATTCCCATTCGCCGTCGAACCACATGATGCCGGGATGATATGAGGTGACAATCTCCTTGAGTTGCCCCTTTAGATAAGCAGTGAAACGATCCATGTCGGGTTTGCCGGTCGCCACATCGTTATATCCCCGGCGATTCGGATAATCGGGATGGTGCCAGTCCATGATGGAATGATAAGTGCAGAAGGTGATGCCGGCCTTTTTACAAGCCTTGGCCAACTCCTTCATCGGATCGCGCTGGAACGGAGTGGATTTAATACACCAGTCGGTCAATTTGGAGGGATACATTCCGAACCCGTCATGGTGTTTTGTGGTTATAACGATGTATTTAACCCCGGCATCCTTCGCCATGCGAACCCATTCCTTGGCATTGAACTTTACGGGATTGAACTCCTTGGCGAATTTCTCATACTGGGAAACCGGCATCTTGGTTTCCTCCAGGAACCACTCCCCGTAACCCGTATTCCCGTTCCATTCGCCTGCCGGAACCGAGTAGACGCCCCAGTGGATGAACATTCCGAATCGTGACTCGTCAAACCACTTCATCCTGGCCGCTTTCTGCTCTTTCGTCTCGACCACGACCGGCGTGTCGACCTTCTTGTCCTCAGCCCGAATGGTCAAGGAGATTAGTACGGACGCAATGATTAGTATGAGCATTTTCTTCATTTTGCATTTTCCTCTTCTGTTTGTGATAAAGGGGGAAATAATATTATCATTGGCTTATGCGAGGCGGGATTTATTGCATTTTCATTAACCCACCTCAACAACAATTCTTATCCAGATATTAACCGGAAATGTGGTCTGAGATCTGCCTATCCCTTCTGCGGCTTGATGCGGCGGGCGAGCTTGTCCTTTAGTCCTTCGTAGGTGTTGAAGACAATGGGACAGACGCCGTAATTGTGGATGGCCTGAAT
>JBAXRC010000547.1:0-1859 GCA_037131415.1 bacterium
GTCCGAGAGTGCACGGCGCGCCCAAGCCCTTGTCGGCACGATGCGCCTCATTGATGAGTGTTGGGAGTACGATGCGGTAGAGGCTGGTCTAAAGGGGGATTACTGCGTTATTCAGACACCAAAGACCCAGGGCCGTAAGGGCCTTCTCAATGCCGACTGCCTGAGACTGCATCCGGAGGGCCGGTTGCTGCTAGCCTATGTCCGGAACGTTGAGGAATTGCGCACGCTGTGCCTCAATGCAAGCAGTCAGTTCAAGGAGGAAGGGCGCACGCCCATCATTGCCTTGACGCCCTCACGTGCCGTGTGCGATGTGTTCGAGTCCTCGGCTGATGCGATTCTGAAAGCCGCGCGTTCCTATGTGCTTCTCTATCAACTTTCAACGAGCGAGGAGTATCTGCTGCATGAAATCGGTCTGCCGCGTACGGAGTGGCAGGGATTCCAGATCATGCGGACGCATTTTTCGAGTGCATTCGACTCGCGTTTGCAGTCTTTACTTCGCGCCGTGCAGGATTCAGTGAATGGGTGGCGACTAGACCTGCACAAGGAAGGGCTAATCGCCTGGCCGTGGCGCTGTTCAGGGAAACTCAAAGATAGCGATCGCGAGATTCTTGTCAAAGCGTGGAAAATTATGCTGTTTGATGAGAAGGGCCGCCGCAGTTTACCAGAAATGGACGAGACCAGCGGTGTGCCCGCCGGGACTGTGGCCCAGGTTCTCGAGAAACTACCCGTCTCTCCCAAGGCCCGATCAGCAGGCTACGCCACTAGTGAGCATGCGGGTCTGTTCGAACCCCTTTCGGATATCGCCGAGGCTGTGTTGCCGCCTTTTCTATGCCAACAGGCGAATGCATTACTGGCTGGCGAAACCTTGACTCTGGATCGTGCCCGTGAGCGGTGGTTCTGGGGGTACACTTGGGAAGGTCACAATGTGCATGATATCTTTACGGACTGGATGTCGCTCCTGGTCATGATGGGGTTCGCCAGGGAGACTGGCGCAGGGACCTCTATGCGTGATAAGCGCTACGTTCCGGTTCCGCTCAGCGACTTTGTGGGGCTCCACAAGGAATCCGCGAACTGGCTGAATAAAGACCTTCCTGTGGTGGCACGGCAGATGGAGGAAATCTACGGCGAAGGGCGCATTCGTGAGTTATTTGCTCCTCTGGGCTCACCCAAGCCGGGCGTCAAGATCACGATGGCCGATAGTTTCCTCAAAGCTGTATCCCTCACCCTTGATGAATGCAAGGTCGAACAGGACAACTACAAGCCGCAGGATCATGCTCTGACAGGACAGGCCGAGGCGCTCGTCAAAAACGCTCGTCGCAGAATCCAGGCGGAATCCAATACCTCCTGGGTGTATGAGCGCAAGGGCTATGACGAAATCGCCCTTCAGAGTGGGAACGTCAAGACGTTGAATTTTGAAGACGACACCGTTCCCCTATGGGAGCGTGTTGGTAAGGCGAATTGCTTCGCTACCTTCGTACGGAAGACTCAGGAGGCGGTTTCGGAGCGCGTTGGCGAACTGCAGGCCGAACTGAACGGGAAAGTCGCGGATATGCCCGGGTTCCCCTTGCAGGTTTTTACACGTGCCCTGGAAAAACTGCGTAGCATTCTGGGTGTTGCCGTGGATCCCGAAGGCGGACGTGTTGGCGAGACATGGAAGGCGCAGTACAAGACGGACGGCACACTCGCCAACAACCTACGAGGTCTTCGCCTGGCTGATGCAGTGAACCAATTGGTTCGTCTGGGCTCAGAGTTGGGTATTGACGATCTTGAAACTGGCGTGAAACGTCCCTGCGAAACCATCGAGGGCCATGTGATTCCGGCATTGAGGCACCTGTTAGGCCGCTTTGAGGACATTCGCG
>JBAXRC010000548.1:0-1847 GCA_037131415.1 bacterium
GTTGCAAAAGATCCCCGGGTCATGGACCTGATCCAGCGCGCCTTGGCGGAGGATGTCGGGAGCGGGGATGTGACCTCGTTGTCGGTGGTGCCCGAGACCAGCCAGGGGCGAGCGGTGATCCTGTCGCGTGGCCGGTATGTGGTGGCGGGCGTGGATGTGGCGGCGGCAGTATTCGCGGCGGTGGATCCCTCGCTGAAGTGCCAGGTGCTCATTTCTGATGGCAGTCCGGTGAATGCGGACGAGGTGATGATGACCATTGAAGGGCCCATCCGAGGAATCCTGACGGGGGAGCGCACAGCGTTGAATTTCATGCAGCGCATGACGGGCATTGCGTCCCGGACGCGTGAGTTTGTCGAGGCGGTGAAACCCCATGGAACGAAGATTCTTGATACCCGGAAAACCACTCCGACGCTCCGGGTGCTCGAGAAGTATGCTGTGACCTGTGGCGGCGGGACGAACCACCGGATGGGGTTGTATGATATGGTTCTGATCAAGGACAATCACCGGCGCCTGTGGCAGGGGGCTGGCATCAGCAACCTGCAGGGGGCAGTGGCTGCGGCGCGCGCCAAATTTCCCGGCGTTGCCGTGGAAGTGGAGGTTGAGTCCGAGGCGGAGCTATGTGATGCGTTGCGGGCCAGTCCGGAGTGGATCATGCTCGATAACATGGAGCCGGCCAGGATGCGGGAGTGTGTGGCGATCTGTGCGAAGCGGTGCAAATTGGAGGCCTCGGGCGGGGTGACCCTGTCGAGTGTTGCCGCCATAGCCGCCACCGGTGTGGATGCGATTTCCGTCGGGGGGCTGACCCATTCTGCGCCAGCCGCCGACCTGTCGCTGGAGTTGGGATGAACCCGATGAACCATTTTTTCGTTATTGATGTCGGCAACACGAGCACCCATGTCGGGGTGGTGAAGGGGCGGCGCATCCTGAAGCAGGGGCGGATGCCGACCCGGGATGGCCGCGATGAGCGCAACATCACGGCGTTGTTGCGCCGGGTGGCGGGAAAACGGGTTGTCAGTGATGCGGTGCTTTGCTCGGTGGTGCCGGGTTTGAATCCCCTGTGGAGCCAGGTGATCACGAAATTGTGCGGGGCGTCGCCGATGGTTGTTGACCACACGATCCGGCTTAATTTCACGGTGGACTATCCCCGGCCGGAAACCATCGGGGCGGATCGTCTGGCCGATGCCGCCGCTGCCTGGGATCGCTATAAAGGAGCTGTGATTGTCGCTGATTTCGGGACGGCCCTGACGTTTGACGTTATTACGGGTGACGGTCGTTATACCGGCGGGGTGATTGCGCCGGGATTGCCGCTGATGACAGACTATCTTGCCGAGCGCACGGCGTTGTTGCCGCAGATCCGGCTCAGCAACCGGTTTTCGGCGGTAGGGAGGAGCACCGATGAGGCGATGCGGATCGGCGCCATGGTCGGGTATCGCGGAATGGTTCGGGAAATTCTCGGGCATATCCGGGCGGGGATGAAAGAGCGGCGGGTCCGGTTTTGCGCCACGGGCGGCTATGCTGGCCTGGCACTCAAGGGCCTTGAGACCCCAGTTGAAATCCTGCCGGAACTGACGCTGGAGGGACTGGTCAGGATACGGGAATTGAACCGGCCGGATTGAGTGGAAATATGGGAAGAATCCTAGGCATTGATTACGGGACAAAGCGGATGGGGATCGCGATCAGCGATGCCATGGCCATGCTGTCGACCCCGGTCTCGGTTGAACAGGTCCACACGATGAACGAGGCGGTCGCGGTGGCGTGCCGAATTGCCCGGGATCGCGGGGTCGTGAAGATTGTTGTCGGGGTGCCCATCAATATGAATGGAACCAACGGTCCCATGGCATTGGAAG
>JBAXRC010000549.1:0-1845 GCA_037131415.1 bacterium
CTCGTGGAGCGTGCGATCAGCAACTGAGGAACTGGATGCAACGACGGAGTGGATTATGGATGGCGTCGACACCGACGCGTGTCTGGAAAAGCCTGGGGCGGCCGATGGCCACTCGCAAGTGCGAGGTGGGGCTCCGCTTTGACGGGACGATGGAGCAGCTCTGGGAGGGCTTCGGTGGCGGTGTGTCCGAGATGGGGTGGGAGGCCCTTTCCTCGGTCAGGGCTGCCGAGCGGGCCAGGGCGCTTAATACCCTGTTCAATCATGACGAGGGCTGTCACCTCCAGTATATGCGTGTGCCGGTCGGCGCCTCCACTCTCGCGCTCGGTGACTATTGCCTTGATGACACCCCGAACGATCTGACCATGAAGCAATTTTCCATCGCGCGTGACAAGGATCGGCTGATTCCCTTCCTGCGTGTTCCGTTACTCCGGATCCGCCGCTGCAAGGTGATCGCCTCGCCCTGGAGCCCTCCTGCCTGGATGAAGGAGCAAGCCGGGCAGGATTGCGGACGAATCATCTGGAATCCGATGATGCTGGAAGCCTATGCCTTGTATCTGCTCCGGTTTGTGGAGGAGTACCGGCAGGTGGGCGTTCCAATCAATCATGTCATGATCCAGAACGAACCGGGTTCCGGCGATCGCCGGCCGGGGTGTCTTTGGACGGGCGGGCAACTGCGTGATTTCATCCGCAACCATCTGGGCCCCTTGTTTTCCCGAAAGAGGGGCGCACCCAAAATCTGGTTGGGCGCGCTGGATTCCCCTGACTATTCCGCCCAGGCGGTGACGGTTTTGAATGACCCGAAGGCGCTTCAGTTTCTGGCGGGAGTGGCTTGCCAGAAAGGGGGGGAGGAGATACTCGCGCGGATTCACAAGATGTTTCCCGATATTCAGTTGATGCATTCGGATTGCGGGGTGGGCGACGGGCAGAATACCTGGGAACAGGCGCATGCTACCTTCGGGACGGTTCAGCGGGCAATCGCCAGCGGTGCGAACACGTGTCTTTATGACAACCTGATCTTTCCGGCAAACGGCAGGGATCTGGAGGGGCGGGGACGAAATTCCCTCATGGTCGCCGATCGGGCCGGTGGAACGGTCGTTGCGACACCGGATTATCATGTGATTCGTCATTTCTCGGGCTTGGTCGACCGCTATGCGGTCAGGCTGGGGCTTGAGGGGGCCTGGGCCTGCCATGCGGCGGCATTCTACAACGAGGCTGATGAAAGCCGGGTACTGGTGATCCAGAATCCGGATCCGGAAGACCGGCGCGTGGTGCTGGAGGACCGGGATCGCCTGCTGGCGCTACCCTTGTCGGCGCACTCCTTCAACACCATTGTGTTGTAGGGTGACAAAGAAAAACCCCGGATCGTGAGATCCAGGGTTTTTCGGGAACGGCGTATGCCGGATCCGGTTTAGCGCTTCGAGAACTGGAAGCGTTTGCGGGCGCCGGGCTGACCGTATTTCTTGCGTTCCTTCATGCGGGAATCGCGGGTCATGCAACCGCTGGCTTTCAGGACGCCGCGGAGTGTGGCCTCGGAAGCCTCAAGGGCGCGGGCAATGGCGTGAAGCAGGGCGCCCGCCTGACCCACGATGCCGCCGCCGGTCAGCTTGGCGTCCAGGTCGAATTTCGAGAGCGTGTCGGTCAGTTTCATCGGCTGCTCGATGTAGCGGAGAACCGCCTCGTTGCCGAAATAGATGGCCGGCTCCTTGCCGTTGACGATCCATTTGCCGGCGCCAGGGGTGAGATTCACCCGGGCGACCGATGTTTTCCTGCGTCCCGTTGCACTGTATTTTGCGACTTTTTCGGCCACGTGATTACCCTCGTTACTTCAGTTCGATTACTTTGGGG
>JBAXRC010000550.1:0-1843 GCA_037131415.1 bacterium
ATCTTCACGGCCTTGACCACGGGCTCCGCCAGGGCGGATCCTGCCAAACCAAGGCTCACCAGCACGACCACCGCTGTCCTGACCGTTAACTTGCTCATTTAGATCTCCTGGCGCATACGTGCGGGCTGAATGGCCGCTTCATCCACGCCGCGTCCGGCGGCATCACGGAACCGGGTAAAGGCATCATCAAACTCCATACGGATCTCTTCCATGGCGGGACCATTCCGGTTCTTGGCGACTTCAACAATGGCCAGGGTTCGGTTTTCCCGCTCGGAATCGCTGGATGTGCGGCAGGGGCGCCGCAACAACAGGACGATATCGGCATCCTGCTCGATCGAGCCTGAATCGCGAAGGTCCGAAAGCTTCGGCTTCTCCTCGCCGCCCCGCGTCTCAGGCGCGCGGCTGAGCTGGCTCAGCACCAGCACGGGAATCCCCAGCTCCTTGGCCATGGCCTTGAGACCGGCAGACACATAGGTGATTTCAACCTGTCGGCCATGCCGGGAGTGTTCCGGCGCCCGCAGCAGCTGGAGATAGTCAATCACGATCAGTTCCACATTGTATTTGCTCTTCATCCGGCGCGCCCGGGCACGCAGTTCGGTAATATCCAAGCCCGCGCTGTCATCAATATAAATGGGCGCATGGCTCAGCGCATCCGCCGCCGAAATCAGGCGCCCGTGGTTGGTATGCGAGATGAATCCCTCGGCAATGGTATGGCCCGACACCTCGGCGCGGCAGCAGATCATGCGCTTCACGAGATCCAGGGACGACATTTCCACGCTGAACACGCCAACGGGCCGCGGGCGGCATTCAGGATCACCCTTCCCCAGTGCAACATGCTCGACAATATTCATGGCCAAAGAGGTTTTTCCCATGGATGGGCGTGCGGCCAGAACCACCATGTTACCGGACTTCAATCCCCGGATCTGCTTGTCCAGATCCCGGAAACCCGTTGGCACACCCAGGAAACCCTTGTGCTCGTTGTCGAAGGTTGCCACGATCTCACGGACCAGTTCCGGCCAATCGCGCATCTGGCCATGCTGGTGGGCGGTAATATCGAAAAAGGACTGCTCGGCCTGCCCGAGAACACCCTGGGCGTCAGCGGTGGGGTCATAGCAGCGCCGCTCGGCATCGCGCGCCGCCTCGATCACCATGCGCAGCAGGGCGCGGTCGCGGACGATGTTGATGTAGTATTCGGCGTGGGCGGCGGTTGGCGTGGCATCCACGATCCGGTGGAGGGCCGTGGCCCCCCCCAACCGGTCCAGCATTCCGGCGGTCTTCAGGCGTTCGCCGACAGTCAGGATGTCGAGCGGCCGCCCCTCCCGGTTCATGGCCATCATCACCTCGAAAAGGGTGCGATGGGCCGGGATATAAAAAGATTCGGGAGCCAATTGCTTCTCGAGGCAAAGGTCCATGACCTTCTCGCCTTCCAGCAGCACGGCTCCCAGCACCCCCCGTTCCGCGTCCTCGCTATGCGGTGGAACGCGCTCAACTGGCGTCACCTTGGACGAGACAGGGGCGTGATTGTCCATGGAATTATTCCTGGACGACCCAAACCTTGATCAGGGCCTCAACTTCAGGATGAACCTTGACCTTAACCTCGAACATACCCAATTCCTTGATGGGTTGCTCTAGCTCAACGGCGTGCTTATCCAGTTCAAATCCCTGCGCGGCAAGCACCTTGAGGATATCGCCATTGGTCACGGAACCAAAGAGCTTGTCGCCCTCGCCCACCTTCATGGAAACCGTGTAGGACCCCTTCTGGATGCTGGCAGCCAGGTCGCGTGCCTTTTCAACGACAACCTTCTTCTCCGCCTCGCGCTTGATCTGGAGCTTGGCGAGCTGA
>JBAXRC010000551.1:0-1840 GCA_037131415.1 bacterium
TCTGGGCGGCATGAGTATGCTCAGTGCCCGCAAAAACCTTCAATCGTTTAATGACTATCTTGTTCAGATGATTACCGGGAAGCATTCCCTCGACCGCCTTCGTGATGATGCGATCAGGGTGGCGTTCGCGCATCGTGGCAACCGTGGTGGTCTTGTGACCGCTCCGGTAGCCGGTGTAGCGCTGGTACACCTTCTTCTCTTCCTTGTCTCCGGTCAATTTTACGCTTTTAGCGTTGAGCACGATGACAAAGTCGCCGGTGTCAATGCTGGGCGTGAAAATCGCCTTATTCCGTCCTCGCAGCAGATTGGCGATTTTGACCGCCAACCGTCCGAGCGGCTTATTCGCCGCGTCCACAACATACCAGCTCCGCTGGATTTCGCTCTCTTTTGGTAGAGATGTTTTCATTCTTCTTTCAACCTTTCAGACCGTAAAAAGCGTGCCTGTTTACCTCATTGGAGGGGGGGTGTCAAACACTATTTAGCCAGAGCCTCTCCTGACGGGAATTCCCTATTTAGGGGATGCGCCGTGCGGGGACATGGTATAAGGTAAATATTCATGCGAGTCGAGAGGTTTTAGGATTCGGGATCCGGGAGCGAATATGACAGGTGACAATCCAAAGGTGGCGATCAGGGACCTGAAGGGGTTTGAAGGGAAGACGGTGCGGCTCCAGGGCTGGCTGCACGGGAAGCGGACGGGCGGGAAGGTCGTGTTCCTGGTGGTCCGGGATGGCACAGGATTGTGCCAGTGCGTGGTTGAAGCCGTGGCGGCCGATGCCTTTGCGCTTGCCACGGACCTGACCCAGGAGTCGTCCCTGGTGGTCACAGGGCTGGTGCGTGGGGATGAACGGTCACCCGGCGGGGTGGAATTGGCGGTATCCGGCCTGAACGTGCTCCAGGCGGCTCAGGATTATCCCCTTACCCGGAAGGCCCATGGCATTGACTTTCTGATGGATCACCGGCACCTGTGGCTGCGCTCCCAGCGGCCGGTTGCCCTGCTGCGGATCCGCCACACCGTAATCAAGGCGATCCGCGATTTCTTTGACAGCAATGGCTTCACCCTGATGGATATGCCGGTTCTGGTGCCGGGCGCGGGGGAGGACCGGCAGTCGCTCTTTCCTGTGGATTATTTCGGGGAGAAGCTGTTCCTGACGCAGACGGGCCAGCTCTATCTGGAAAGCGCCTGCATGGCGATGGGGAAGGTGTATTGTTTTGGACCCACGTTCCGGGCTGAAAAATCCAAGACGCGCCGGCATCTCACGGAGTTCTGGATGGTGGAGCCCGAGGTGGCCTTTGCCGATGTCGCGGAGGTGATGGAGCTGGCGGAGGATATGATCTGTGACATTGTGGCGGCGGTCCTGGCGAGGAACCGCGCCGACCTGGAGTTTCTGGGGCGCGATATTGCCGCCCTCGAGAAGATCGTGAAACCTTTCCCCCGGATTACCTACACGGAGGCGGGTGAACTGCTGCGCAGTGCCGATCTCCGCAGGAAGCTGGAAGTGGAGCTGGAGCAGGAGACGGGTCGCCTGCAGGGGCTGATGGCGGAACTGGCGGCGGCCGAGGAATCCCTCAAGGCCGCGAAGAAGGGGTGGCAACAGGAGAAGCTGGAACTGCGGATCCGGGAACTTCGAGAGGAGATCCAGGAGTTGGACCAGGAACTCCGTGTCCGGCCGGATCATATCCGGCTGGCGCAGGCGTTCGCCTGGGGCGAGGACCTGGGCGGGAGCGATGAGACGATCGTGTCCCGCCAGTTTGAGCGGCCGGTGTTCGTCACGGACTACCCCCGTGTCGCCAAGGCGTTCTACATGAAGGTGTCGCCGACGGATCCCCGGGTGGTGAAGAA
>JBAXRC010000552.1:0-1830 GCA_037131415.1 bacterium
CCTCAACAGTCACCAGCCCGATGGATGCCCCATGATCACGCCGCCGGCGCAAAATGCGCCATCGTCAACGGCTTCAGCTTCCGGAGCCGGTAGACGTACCAGTCCAGCGTCGTCTTCAGATCCGAGTGTCTAAGGAAATCGCGGACATCCTCGATGCTCCCGCCATTATCTAGCACCTTGCTGCCGGCATATCGGCGCAGCTCGTAACTGGTCTTGCTGCGATCCTTGATCCATTGCGAAACCCATTCCGAATGGCGCCGGTCAACCGCGTTGCGCCGGTCCGTGGCGGTTGCCCCAGGGACAATGAATCCATCAGTCCCATGATCCTTGAACTTCTCAAGTTCGGCCAGGACATCGTCCGCGACCGGAACCCGGCCTTCATTGCCCTTGGCCTTGAACCCTTCCTCGGGACGGTCAATCACCGCCATTGAATTATCCCCGGGCCCATGCTTCTCGATCCATCCCCACTTGGCCGCGCGGATCTCCGCATTCCGCATCCCGAGGTACTTGAACATCAAATGCGCCACATAAGCGGCCGGATCCGACTTCGCCAACGCCGGCGCCGCCGCGTTGATCGCCTCGATCACCCCGGAATCCAACGCCCGGGGAGCGCGCTTCTTGGGAGACGCAACATGCGCACCGCGGAACTTGACCAGGTCAGGCAGCTTCAGCCCCTTGTAAAGCGGCATCCGCTTGGCTGAGAAGAGTGCGCGCGCATGCACCACATAACTGCGGGTCGAGGTCACCACCGAATGCGCCGTCAAAATCCGCGACTCGCTCTTGGCGTACCGCTGGTATTCCGTCCCCACCAACGCCATCCGAGCCTTCTCAAACTTCTCGAGCAGCTCAGGAGTCAGCACCGTCGACTTGCAATCATCGGGATTCTTTACCCCCAGCCCAACCCGTATCATATTGCGCAGCGAATTGACGTTATCATCCATGGTCCGCTTATTCCCCTGCCCCAGCAAATACGCCTCAACGATCTCCCCGATCGTCGCAAAATCGCTTTTCAGCTTCAAGAGATCATCCGTCGCCGTATCCACCTTCATGATCGCCTTGATCTTCGGCAGCGCATTGGCCTTGGCACTCGCCAGCACATTCGTTCCCAGGCTCCGCAAGTACGGCTTTAGCCGGTGCTCGAACCGCAGATAATACCCTTTCTTGCCCGAGGGCAGGTCCCTCAGGAAAATCAAAAACTCTTTACCTTCAAAGCCGATGTGATAATTTCCCGATTCGTCTTTCTTCATTGGGTTCTCCTTGCTGAAACGTGATACGGAACATGATGCGGGTTCAATACTCGCCGATGCAATATGATGAGTGCATGAAAATGCATCCTACGTCAACAGGAAACGTATCACGCTACGGGGAAGAATCAGTAGAATTAAGAGATTTACGAGGGTAAATCGCCAATGTAGCTCAGTGGTAGAGCAGCTGATTCGTAATGGATAGGGCTATAGAGTGGAAAATAAGCGTGATGCGGGACGTGATACGGGATGATCTATTTTAAACCATCGAAATCATACTTGAACGATGGTCGATTTGACATTCGCGTAAAGGAATGCATTATTGGCTTGGCTCTGAACGTCAGAAAATCGTGCAGCCTGCCGGGGCTCCCTTAACCGGGAGATTACCGATGAGGGGAGTGTGCGTCCCTCCAGAGCCACCCGCCGAAGCGCGCTCGCAAGACGCGCCACCACCCTGAAGGTGTTTCCGAAAGGATTTACACGCAGGAATGGGCTTGGGAACCCCGGCGGATTCTAATTTATTCCCTCAGATTCGCAATGATCCTTGCAGTCTTTAGTTTGTGGGCGCTTTTTATCACCGTCGCCC
>JBAXRC010000553.1:0-1828 GCA_037131415.1 bacterium
ATCCGGTGCAACGCGTGAGGACACCGGGGACAGTCCCTGTGAACCTCCTTGAGGTGCCAATTTGGCACCTCGAAGGGCGTGCCGCGTGGGGGCACACGTTACGCCCCTATGGTCTTCACGGAACAGGGCGTGTCAATGCTGTCCAGTGTGTTATGCGCACTTTTGTCAGCCTCCGGTCTCTTCTGGCCTCGCATGCCGAACTGACCCAACGGCTAGACCACCTCGAATGCCGTTACGATGATCAGTTCCGTTGCGTCTTCGATGCCACCCGCGACCTTATGCAACCGGCGGATCCGCCGCGGAACCCAATCGGGTTCCAGGAGTAGCCCCTCCGGAGCCACCCTCAGCAGCAACCAAAGCCAATCGGCTTTGCCGGCGGATCATCCGGCAGCAATAAAAGTGGCTGGATGAGTTGATACAACTCCACGAGCGCGGAGTCATGGACCACCAGTTGCTTCTCGATTTCAGTAAGCCGAAGGGCGAGTTCCCGGGTACTGACCAGATGTTCCCTCATTTTAACGAACGCTCGAACGACAAAGACACTCATCTGGACGGCCTTCTCACTTCGAAGAAGGTTCGCGGCCATTACGGCACCATGCTCGGTAAAGACCCAAGGCAATTTACGCACACCGCCATGCCCTGAATTTGATATCGCAATTTGCGATATCAAGTTCGAAAACTCCTGATTCGTAAGCTGGAATGCGAAGTCCGACGGAAATCTACCCCGATTGCGCTTAACAGCCTCATTAAAGCGAAATGTCTCAACCCCGTAGAGCCGTGCCAGATCTGAATCCAGAATAACCTTCAGCCCACGCACCATGATGATCCGTGGTGCCGCATGCCCCTCGGTCAACTTCGCTGACTTCCCGCCCATAGCACCTCCCTTATATCGACTTTTATTATTCTGCTATATGTAGTATATGATTAGTTTCCTTGCAATGATGAAAGCCATGAATCGCTCACACGGCAACAGGCGGGCTGGACTTGACATATGCATCAACTTTGGTACAGTCCTGGCAGTTGAAGATACTGCATTGAGGCTGGTGGTCCATTTCTTCCGCACCGGGAGTGGGATGGAGCCGGTACGCAAATGGTTGCAGGAGTTACCACCCCCCTGCAAGAAGGCGATCGGGGAGGACATCAAGACTGTCCAGTTTGGCTGGCCGCTGGGCATGCCATTGGTGGAGAAGATTGAACCAGGATTATGGGAAGTACGCACAAGACTCAAGGACGGAATCGCGAGAATCCTGTTCACCGTGGACGGACCACACATGATTCTGCTCCACGGCTTCATCAAAAAGTCACGCCGGATTCCCCTGCAGGAACTCGAAACGGCAAGAGCCCGAAATCATCATTATCAGGAGGCCGCAAGATGACAAACAAGCACATGGGCAGTAACTTCGATGAATTTCTCAGCCATGAGGGGCTATTGGTGGAAGCGGAAGCCACGGCTGCCAAACGCGTGATCGCCTTTCAAATCCAGCAGGAAATGGCCCGGCAGCGACTCTCCAAAAGCTCACTGGCAAGGATCATGCAAACCAGCAGGGCCTCCCTTGACCGGCTCCTGGACCCCCGGAATACCTCCGTCACGCTTCTGACACTCGAGAATGCCGCCACCGCACTGGGCAAACGGCTGACGGTCCAGTTCGCCTAGTATAGTGTCTCACAATTGGCTGGTGTTATGAATTTGCCTGTTTTTGGTGGAAGAACGGATTTCACCGCCCGCTTCGCTAGAGGCACAGGATAAGGTGCCAGGCTATTGGTTCTCGCAAAAGAGGCGCAACCGCAGACGAACGCTGAAAACGCGGATGAAGAGAATGCCTTATCC
>JBAXRC010000554.1:0-1824 GCA_037131415.1 bacterium
TCAAGGGAGAGGGGGCCGTCAAACGACTTCCCGTGTTGCCTGTTATCAGGTGTCGTCTTGTCTCCTATGGGACGCCAGTGACATGAAACATTGCCAGCGCCCGCTCCCGCGCCTGCCGTCCATGCTCCGCAATCCACTCCGGCGTCAGCCCCGCCAGCGCCTCCGCCAGCGCCCCTTCCTTGGACATATCAATCGCCAGCCCGCCACAGGGGGAAGAGGAAGAATTCACCACCCGCTGCGCTAGAGGCACGGAGAAGAGAATCAAATGTTGCGTTTATTTTCTCCACATGTACTCGGCGGGTGGTGAATCCGAGTTCGCCGTTTCGGAACGCCTTAGGTTGACGCGTATGCGCTCCTGCGGGACGAAGGAGGGTGGTGAAGTCCCCTCTTCATCCCTCAAAGATCTATTGTCTTCCGCTACAGGCGGAACTTGCGGGGACTGCGGTGATGGCATCGGACAGGGGAAAGGTCGTAGTACCGGAGTAGATGACTAAACCTTCGTGAATGATCCCGTCGGCAAGTCCTTGCCGCAGCCCTACCGTGTCTGCGGCTGAAACTGAGGCTGCACACTTGACCTCGACGCCGATCCGCCTGGGTCCGCGCTCGATGACTAGATCGATTTCCACGCCCGTCCCCGTCCGATAGAAATAGAACTGGCTGCCATGCCCGTTCAGTATCTCCTCCGCGATCAGTTGCTCCATGACGAATCCCTCCCAGCTGCGCCCGCGCGCCGGCGAGGAGAACAAGGCCTCCGGTGAATCGATACCCAGGAGGTAATGAAGAAGCCCGGAATCCCGGAGGTAAATCTTGGGGGCCTTGACCAAACGCTTGCCGATATTGGCGTGATACGGAAGGAGGCGCCGTACCAGAAAATGCCCCTCGAGGACATCAATAGCCTTTTGAACCGTGTGATAGGAGATGCCCATGGACCGGCCAAGATCCGAGGCGTTGAGAAGCCCGCCATGCAAATGGGCCAGCATCGTCATAAACCGCCGCATCTCCTGGGGCGTGAACGCCAGTCCACTTCGGGCGACATCGCGTTCGACAAAGGTCCGGAAATAGTTGTCGAACATAAAGCGCCATGACTCCGTGTCGGGAGCCAGGAACGCCTCCGGGTAACCTCCCCGCACCCAGAGGTGCTCCAAGGGTTCCCGCCCGACCTCCCGCACTTCGCGACAGAGGAACGGTGTCAAATCCAGGATGCCGACCCGTCCAGCCAGACTTTCTGAAATCCCTTTGACCAGTTCAGGACTGACCGAGCCGAGAAGGTAGAACCGTCCGGTCTTTTCCCGGTGTTCATCAATCAGGCCGCGCAGGACCGGGAAGAGGGCGGGGAGGAGTTGCGCCTCATCAAGCACCAGCGGCTCCGGCAACTTCCGCAAAGCCAATTCGGGATCTCCTTCAAAGATCTGCCTGGACGACCCCAGTTCCAAGTCAAAATACCGCCCCCCGATCACCGACTTTACCAACGTGGTTTTACCACATTGCCGCGATCCCAAAATCAGTACCGCAGGAAACTGCTTCCCCAACCTCAGCAACACCGAACTGAACGCCCTTGGAATCATGACTTACAATATAGAATTCTTATTTCTATTCTGCAATAACCAAATCCAACGAACCCATAACCGCGAGCCTCGCCCGTTGCACAACCAGTTTAGCATTGGCTATAAAGCCCCCCCCCTCCAAGGAGGGGAACTTGTGCGGGTGCAAGCTCTTATTTTGCTCCCCTCCCTGGATCCTGTTGAAAAACAAACCTGGCGCAAGGCGCTTGGAGGGCGAGGCTTGCCGAGCCGTGTCCACTGGCGAGCCTAAAAAGTGAACGAT
>JBAXRC010000555.1:0-1822 GCA_037131415.1 bacterium
TCATAAGTCCCCAGCATGGAACGGGTCGATGTCCCCTCCCCGCCCCCCGCCATGGTCATCTGGTCGCCCATGGAGCGCTGCACGGACAATTGCACCTGGCTGCGCACCCACTCCTCGCCCACGAGCCGGACCAGACCAAAGTCACTGATCTTGACTTGAAACTCCTGGTCCCCGTCCTTCACCCGGAACTCTTCCCTCGCCCGGGAAAACAAGATGTTGGCGGGCTTGAGATCGCGATGAATGGCGCCATGTTGATGGGCGTACGACAGTCCCGACAGGATATGCCTCAGGATCCCGACCAATTCATCCTGCGGAATCCTCCCGCCCAGCGTCTCGACGTAATCGGACAGGGAGACAATGTGCTTGCCGCCCCCTTCCGCCATATCCAGTCCATCCGCTATCTCCATCCTGAGCCAATAGCGGCCATTGGCTTCGCCAAACTCATCAACCCGGATGATGTTGGGGTGGTGTAATTGCGCCATGACCCGGGCTTCACGGCGAAACCGTTCCAAGGACCCTGCCTGTATGGCAAAGTCCGGGGGCAGCAACTTCAGGGCAAATCGCAACCCCAACGTGGTGTGCTCAGCCTCATAGACCTCACCCATGCCGCCGCGACCCAGCAGGCGGACGACGCGATACTGGCCAAACATCTCGCCGGATCTCAGCAGATTCTGTTGTTTTTCATGTTCCGACAAGGACACCCTGCACCTCTGGTAATTTTATTCGTTATTAAATAACCCGATAAACTGAGGCATACTAATGTCGAACATCATGGAATTACAGACGATTCTGCATCCCTTCCGGAAAAAACGCCCGTCACTTCCGAAGGCTTTAAAGAATTTTAAACAGAAGTCCGCGAAGTCCGCAAAGGGATTGCTATTTCCGCCTCCGGCGGTAATAAAAACACTTACTCTTCGTGATCTTTGCGTGCTTCTGTTCAAACTCTTCTCTTGAGTGCCAAATTGATCCATTGCAGTTCTGGCATGCGCCCCGAAAAAAGGGCCATGGCCTCACGCCCTTACCTGACGCGGGAGGCTTTCTGGACTACGATCATCAGGATGAACAGGGCAAACAGGATTCCGACCGCCCACAAGGCGGGCTTCTGATGTTGTTTCGCCCACGTCCACACGGTAACGGACCTCGAATACTCGCCCTTGGCGGAAATAGTCGTGCTCCACAGGATTTCGTTGTTAGCCGACTCAATATAGAGCTGGGTCTCGGTCGACACCTCATAAACCTTCGACATCGGCCATTCCCGCACCATACGCTGGGAGACATCCCGGACCGCCCCGTAGAGGATCGCGTCAGCACCCCGAACCGGATCCCGGAGAATGGTGCGCGCCTCGGCGATTGTGGTGGCGTCCAGATTCTTGACCGTCAGGTTTTTGGATTGCGTCACCATGTCCCTCGACAGCGCGCTGACATACTGATCCATATCTCCCGCCAGGGGAATGACAGACAGGGTCCTGATGGATTTCAACTTGGCATCGGCCTTTTCCAGAGAAGCGGCCGCCTGATCCAGAAACCCTTTCTTCAGCACTTCGCGCAATTCCGGAGGCAACTGCTCGGCAGAAAGGATTCCCTCCACAGTCCCCGGAGTGTAAAACCGTTTCGCGAACGTCCCTCCCCACACATGCTGTTTCGTCTCCAGCGAACTGGCGTGGAGCTCGAATTCCACGAAGACCCGCTGCCCCTGGACCGAAGCCTCACGAAGCGCCCCGTACATCAGGACCTTGGCCGCCTTCAGTTTCCCAAACTTGACCAGGGTGCCCGGGTCAAGAATGTCGTTTTTCCGTTCATCCCATTCCAGTTCCTCAAGGAC
>JBAXRC010000556.1:0-1820 GCA_037131415.1 bacterium
GAATATCCAGCTTTTACGGCGGCGGAAAATGCCGAGGCCATGGCGGCAGGATTCCCGGCCGCAGCAATGGCGCTGTTGACCAGAACGGCACTGCACCCCATTTCCATGGCGGCAGCGGCTTCTGAAGGGGACCGGATTCCGGCGTCAACAATCACCGGAATTCCACTGTCCGCAATGATAAGCTTGACCATTTCAGCCGTGGATAACCCATGTCCGGTACCGATTGCCGAGCCCAGCGGCATGACAGCGGCGCATCCGGCATCCTCCAGCCGCTTGGCCAGGACCGGATCAGCCGGCATATAGGGCAGTACAATAAACCCCTCCTTCGCCAGCACCCGGGAGGCTTCATAGGTCTCAATGGGATCAGGCATGAGGTGATGGGGATTGGGATGGATCTCCACCTTCACGAAGGGACTGCCCGATAGCTCCCTGCCCAGCATGGCGGCTCGGACGGCCTCCTCCGCATTGCGGGCGCCGGATGTATTGGGAACCAAGGTGACCCCCAGCCGGGCTAAAGGGGCCAGCAAGTCATCGGAAGGCCGCTCCCGGTTAAACCGGCGCAATGCCACCGTCACCAGTTCTGCGCCAGAAGCCCGGATGGCCTCGATCATGACCTCAACCGACGAGAACTTGCCGGTCCCGACAATCAACCGGGACGCAAATTCCCGCCCGCCCAACTTGAATTTCGAATCACCATTCATCCAATCCCTCGCTACTCAAACGCCATTAGTCACGCATAAAACCATTTCGCATCACCCGCCACCCATAAATGTCAGGATCTCCAGACGGTCGCCTTCCCTGAGGGACACATCATTGCGGTCGGCTTTCGGGATAACCCGCCCGTTTACCATGACAGCCACCCGGTCGGGAACAATTCCCAGTGCATCCAGCAACTGGCCCAATGTGCCCGGCTCCCTGAGCTCCTGATTTTCGCCATTGACGGTGAGGTTCATAAAAAAGCCCTGAAAAATACCACATCAGCCGGAAGACACCGAGAAGAAAATATTTGAACTTGCTTCAAATGCCGCAAGCCCGTATTAAATGCCTTCACTTTTTACGGGATTGGAAGGATTAAAGACCATGAACGATACTCAAAAAAACGCCCTGAACACAAATCCGGCGCTGATCGCGGAACTCGCCACCCAGGCAAAGAAAAGCGATGAACTGAAAAGCTGGCTCATCACGATCGGCATCTCCGCCATCATCGTCGCGGCCGTATTCCTGTACCGAAACAACAAGACCTCAAACGAGGAAAAGGCATCCCAGATGCTGGGCGAAGCCCGGAATATTCAGGCATTGACGGCCATTATCAATCAATACCCGTCCACCTCCTCCGCCAAACTCGCCCTGCTGCAATCGGCCAAGGCCCAGTATGACCGCGGGGAGTATGCCGTAGCCCAGCTTGGCTACAAGGATTTCCTTTCGAAATATCCTGACCACAAACTGCGCGTAATTGCTGAACTTGGATTGGTCCAGTGCACAGAAGGCCTTGGGCAAGTGGAGCAGGCGTTGTCCGCCTATACAGAATTCGCCAAAAAGAACCCGACCCATTACCTGGCTCCTGTCGCAATTTTCGCAAAGGCGCGTTGCCTCCAGACCCTGAAGCGTTATCCTGAAGCCCGGGCAACCTATGAGGATTTCCTGGCCGCCCACCCTGAAAGTTACTGGAAGCCTGAAGTCGAGGAGTCGTTGAAGCTCCTCGCCCGTCACGCCAGAACGCCTACTGTGAAGCTGTAAAGACGGACGGGTGAGGTTTAATTTTCCTTTTGGTAGGTTGTAAAGTCAATTGCCGTAGGTAGTGGTCGTTGTTTGTGATCAAG
>JBAXRC010000557.1:0-1819 GCA_037131415.1 bacterium
GATGTGGCCCGCCTCTTCCCTGGTCACATTGGTGGGGAGTCCCCGCTTTCGCAGGATCTTCGCCTGGCCAAATGTGCATATTCCGGTATCCCATCGCCTGAACATCTCGTTCAGGATCTGACGTGCCTGTCCGTATGGCATCGTGTCGGGGTCAATGCCCTGCTTACGCAGGATTGCAGCCTGTGCATCACTGAGCTTCTTGCCTTTGTCCCAGCCTCGTTCGGCCACGGGTTTGACGTCGAAGATGTCGAAGGGGTTAATGGTTTGAGTGGAGAACTTGGCCCGGGCGGTCAGGCGCGCCCGGCGAGCCGCCTCCCGCTCTTTCTGCTTTCGTTCCTCTTCGGCTGCCGCGTCAAGAGCCTCATCCACCCGGCCGGGCTGGCCATCCTGCAACTTGCGGATCGCCATCTCACGCACCTCTTCGGAAACTTTGCCGCCGAGGATATCCACGGATGTGCAGAGTTTGTGGCGTCCGGAGTTGCCGACAAAGTCGACAATGAGCGCAGAGGGCTTTCCACTGGCTTCGATCAGTGCCCGGCGGGCTTCTTTGCTTTCATGGTTGTTGAGTTCATGTGCAATGGATTCCGCCGGCCGCAGGGCTCGGCCCGCCATCTGGGCATAAAGCGACCGACTTTTCGTCGGGCGCGCCATGATGACGACCTCCACGGCCGGGAAATCAGCACCTTCAGTGTAGATGCCGCAGTTGCAGACGATCTGGATCTTTCCAGATCGGAAATCCTTATTGATCCGGTCACGCTCCTCCTCCGGTGTTGCACCGCATACCCAGGCGGCCATGCCGGGCCTGTGGCGGTTAAACATCTCCGCCATCCGTTCGGCATGCTCAACGCTGGCGCTGAATACGAGGGTACGTTTGTTCCCGATGATCTCAATGGACGGGGCGACGATCCGATGCAGGTTCTCCTCGTATTCCATCACCTTGGCAAGATCGGCTCCGTTGAGGTCGCCCGCAGTGGTTCGGCACTGCGAGAAGTCGAGACCCTGCACATTGACCATCTGCTGAACAACAGGAAGTAACCACCCATCATTGATGGCATCCGCAATCTCATAGTCGAAGGCCACGGTGTTGTAGACCTGCCCCAGCGACTCCTCGTCGGCTCGGTCGGGTGTGGCCGTCACCCCTAACACGCGAATGTCAGGGTTTCCGTTGGTGTACCACTCCAGAACCCTGCGCCATTGCGGGGATGTGCTGTGGTGTCCTTCGTCCACCACCACCACACCAAACAGGCGCGGGTCAAATCGGGTCATGCGCCCGCCACCATCGCCGCCGGAGGACTGGGTTTGAATGGTGGACACCACCACGCGGGGACCGCCGAACATGCACCCCATATCGGCACGCGAATCACCCATCTCCACATCCACGCGCCAGCCTGTCATGGTCGCGATTTTATCGCGGGCCTGATAAACCAACTCCTTGCGATGTGCCAGAACAAGCGCCCGACGTGGAAATGCCCGGCGAATGATCTCCGCAAACGTCACCGTTTTCCCGGCCCCCGTCGGTAAGACCAGAAGTGTCGACCGGCTGGTCTGCCATTCGGATTCAATCCGGCGTACCGCCTCATCCTGATATGATCGCAATCTCACGGCTTCATTTCCCTGGGGACGGTTGTATCCCATCGAAACTGTCCCAACACGCCGCGCTTCCCGCATCCCTTGCAGTGGTCGGTCAGCGTGCCGTGACACCACGGGCACACGGCATGAGGAATCGTGGCCTTGAGGTCGCTGTACGCGGTTTGCAGGGCGGCTTCAATTGATTGCCAGTTGACATCGCCATACAACACATCCCCTTCTTCCTGCGCGG
>JBAXRC010000558.1:0-1815 GCA_037131415.1 bacterium
GCGATCCTGGGCATGAAGAAAGCCGAGATCGCCCGCAAGTTCGACGAGATTGTCGCTTTCGCCGAGGTGGAGCGGTTCATTGATACGCCGGTCAAGCGGTATTCCTCGGGCATGTACGTGAGACTGGCGTTTGCCGTGGCGGCCCACCTGGAGCCCGAAATCCTGATTGTGGATGAGGTGTTGGCGGTGGGAGATGCTCAATTCCAGAAAAAGTGTCTTTCGAAGATGAGTGAAGTTGCCGGGGGTGGCAGGACGGTGCTTTTTGTGAGCCATAACATGGGGGCTATCCGGGAACTATGTGCCCGTGCGATCATGATGGATAAAGGAAGGTTGATTGAGACGGGGATTCCTGACAGGATCATCAGTCAGTATCTTAATCTGGATGCCCCGGAATGTCTTGTCTATATCAACAAAACTCCATCGTCTCGCCCGCACATTAAGAGAGCGGAGGTGATCCGTGAGCGGGCTGGTGATGTGGGTAGCAGGATGAATGAGCCTCTGACTATCCGGTTTGAAGTCCACACGGCTGGATTGAAGGATCTTGTTCTCGGCACGGTTATCCATAATTCGGCAGGATTAATCGTACACCATAGCAGTGACGAATTCAGCGAAGCCAGTCTTGGCGGAGCCCCGGTCAGGGTTTGTGAAATTCCCCCTTATGGCTTGGCGGCCGGCAAGTACAAGGTGTCTCTAAGTTTGGCGGCCAGGAATATTGAGATATATCAAGCTCTGGATGGAGCGCTTGCCTTTGAGGTTTTGTTCTGTGGTAAACTTTCCGATCGAACGACAGGCGAGATGTGGAAAGGCGTATGTGGGCCGGGACTGCTAGGGTGGCATGCGTGAGTGGGATGTTCGTCGATGTTGAGTTAGAAGGTGGGTGACAATGAGAGGCTGTAACTTGGTCTATGGTATGCGGAGGCGCCTTTTCCGGCGTGGTCTTAAAAAAAGAATTCTGTATGGAGAAATTGGGCGAGTTGGCGGTTCGATATCGCTTGCGGGCTATGGGTTGAAAATGGCCTATCCCGACGAACTGATCTGGGCACATCAAATCAACGAAATCTTTTGCGACGACTGCTACAGGGTGGGCACGTTGCCGCCGGTGTGCCGGGTGATTGACGGCGGGGCCAATATAGGCTCATTCTCCCTCTTTGTGAAATGGTTGCGCCCGTTGGCCCACATCATAGCCATTGAACCATCGGCAAGCAATCGGGCCTATCTACAGCGCAATCTGACGGACAACAGGGCGCAAGGGATCGAGATGCTTCCAGTCGCCTTGGGGGCTGCTGCCGGCGAAGCTTGGATCAGCGGAGTAACCAGTGATGGGTTGAGGACAGGTTCTCAAGGATCTGAGCGCGTCAAGGTGGTCAATCTTGGTGATATCATCAGGGAGCCGGTTGATTTGCTGAAACTGGATATCGAAGGGGCTGAACTTGATGTTTTATGTGGTGCGGGCAAAGCGCTTGCCATGGTCAAGCGGGCGGTCATAGAGTATCATCACCGGAATGGGCAGTTACTTCAAGTCCCTGAATTGTTGACAGTGTTGCGGGATCAGGGATTCACACGATTCCAGATCACCGATATGCGCGATTTCCCGACTCGTAAACCTGAAGCCAATATTCATTGTGGTCTCATACATGCTTGGCGGGTTTAATTCGGGTGTGGCGGGAGCGTGTTATGTCGAGGCTGTGACAATCCGTCTTTGGCTTGAACATAAAGGCCCGTCTGAAGGAAGGGGTGGCGAGACATGAAGTATCCGTTGCTCAGTTTCGCGAAATGCAGTTGGGAGGCAAGCAGGGCTCGGCATCTATGGGGGCG
>JBAXRC010000559.1:0-1810 GCA_037131415.1 bacterium
GGGTATGCCGAGGTTGGCGGCGAGGGAGAAGCCGCAGCCGATAGACGCCACCCGTTCTTTTCAGCCGTAAAAACGTACTGGCAGCCCGGGATCAGGCCCGTCACCAGGAACTCCCCGTTGGTTCCGGAAAAACACGGAGGCAGCAGGTTGTCGAAAGGCAGGGCAATCTCCTCGCCGCCAACCTCGGCATACCCCATGACCCGGATCAGGGCCTCCCGCACCGCGTTCCCGCGCCCATCCTCCACCCGCCCTGAAAATGCCGGAGCGTTCCCCGCCATGAAAATGACATTCGTGGCGCCACCCTCCACCCATACCCCGCCACCAACCCACGGATTGACCGGGTGCTCGGCAAAGACATAGCCATAGCGCCGCCCGTCCTTGAGCCGCCCCGCCACCTTGCGTTCCAGCTTGAAGGCGCCGTTGGTATCACACAACGCCGGAGGCTCACTCCCCCATTCACCCGCCATTACAAAGCAGGTGTTGAGTTGTTGAGTTGACGGGAAATTCTGGATTCTGGATTCTGGATTCTGACTCCTGACTTCTGGACCCTGAACACGGCCCTTCATCTCCACCCGGTCGAGTTCGCGTTCCAGGTTTTTCAACGCCGCGCGGGCCGCCTCAACCCGGGGATCGTCCGGCGGGCAGGTGTCCACCAGTTGACGCCAGGCCTGGCGGGCCTGCTCGGAATGTCCGAGCCGCTTCTCGCAGACCCCGATGCGGTACAGGAGTTTTCCCGTCAGCGCCAGGTTTGCGACCGGCACCGCGGCCAGGATCGCACGGTAGTCCGTCGCCGCCGCGGAAACCTCCCCCGCCAGTTCCCGCTCCACCAGCCGCGCATACCTCATCTCAGGAACCGGCTCCGCCGCCCCCAAACTCACCAGGGCCGCCACAGTGATCAATCCGGCCATGAACAGGAGGCGGAGAGGGGAGCGGGGATGCCTTCGGGATACTATTGTCTTCATTTTATGAATTTGTAGCCGACGCCGTGGACGGTAAGGATATGGACGGGAGAGCGCGGGTTTTTCTCGATCTTGGCCCGCAACATGGCGACAAAGGTGTCCAGGGAGCGCTGGGTTCCGTAATACTCCATGCCCCACACCTCGCGCAGCAGGGTTTCCCGCGACAGGGATTTTCCCTCGTTGGCCGCCAGGTAGGCCAGGAGGTCGAACTCCGTTCGGGTCAACTCAACGGGCTTGTTTTTCCGGGTCAGCTCGCGCGCGGAAAGATCCATGACAAAATCGCCGAACCGGATCGGCGGAACCTCCTCCACCTTGCGCTCCGCCCGCATCAGGATCGCCTTCACGCGGGCAAGGAGCTCCTTCACGCTGAAGGGCTTGGTGACATAGTCGTCGGCGCCGGTCTCGAATCCCATGAGTTTTTCGGACTCCTCCTTGCGCGCCGTCAGCATGATGATCGGCACGGCGCTGTGGCCCTCGCGAAGCGTCCGGCACACCTCGTAGCCGGAGATGTCCGGCAGGGTGAGGTCCAGCAGGATCACATCAGGCTTGCGGTCCACCGCCTGCCTGATCCCGGCCGAACCGGTCACCGCCTTGAGCACGCGGTACCCCGCCACGGCGAGGTTCTCTTCCAGTCCCAGCATCAACGACTCGTCATCCTCCACAATCAATACCGTCTGTTGTCGTTTCATGGTCTCCTCGTTAACTAACACCCTCACCCCGACCCTCTCCCCTGAAGGGAGAGGGAGATTGACACGGTGGTGCCTTGGTCGGGGGCGCTCTCTATCGCAATTCTGCCGCCGTGGGCTTTGACGACATGGTGGCAGAGGGCGAGACCGAGGCCCATCCCCTTC
>JBAXRC010000560.1:0-1810 GCA_037131415.1 bacterium
TTATCAAGTTCCTCGGTTTCGAGCAGGTCTTCAAAAACTCCCTGACCACGCTTCCGATGGGTGGCGGCAAAGGCGGTTCGGATTTCGATCCCAAGGGCAAGTCGGATTCAGATGTGATGCGATTCTGCCAGTCGTTCTTCACTGAATTGTACCGCCATATCGGGGCGGACACCGATGTGCCGGCTGGTGACATTGGCGTAGGGGGTCGCGAAATCGGGTATATGTTCGGCCAGTACAAGCGCATCGTAAACGAGTTCACGGGGGTATTGACCGGCAAGGGCTTGGCTTGGGGCGGATCTCTGATCCGGCCAGAAGCCACCGGCTACGGCGCGGTATATTTCGCCCAGGAAATGCTGGCGAAGCGCGGCGACTCCATGAAGGGCAAGGTTTGCGCCGTGTCCGGCTCGGGCAATGTGGCTCAGTACACCATCGAGAAGGTGAACCAGTTGGGCGGCAAGTGCGTGTCGGTGTCCGATTCGAACGGGACGATCTATGATCCCACGGGCATCACGGCGGAGAAGCTGGCGTACATCATGGACCTCAAGAACGTCAAACGTGGCCGCATCAAGGACTACGCCGATAAGTTCGGATGCCAGTACAAGGACGGTGAGCGGCCCTGGGGCGTCAAGTGCGATTGCGCCTTCCCGTCGGCCACCCAGAACGAAATCTCGGGTGATGATGCGAAGACCTTGGTCAAGAACGGTTGCAAGCTGGTGGCGGAAGGCGCCAACATGCCGACCGACCCCGATGGCGTGGAAGTGTTCCTGAAGGCCAAGGTGATGTACGGGCCAGGCAAGGCCGCCAATGCCGGTGGCGTGGCTACCTCGGGCCTTGAAATGTCACAGAATTCGATGCGGCTCGCCTGGTCGCGCGAAGAAGTTGACCAGAAGTTGCATGGCATCATGAAGTCGATTCACGCGGACGCCTACGCGGCGTCCGAGGAATATGGCGATGCGGGCAACTACGTGCTGGGCGCAAACATCGCCGGCTTCGTCAAGGTGGCCGACTCGATGATCGCGCAGGGGCTAGTCTAAAAGGACCAGCCCGTCCCCGTATCAAACAGGGAAATGCAACGGATCGTTCGAAAGGACGGTCCGTTTTTTGTTTCCGGGTCAGCCCAGGTAGAAAAACGCCTTTTGTCCGAAACTGTCGGCATGGAGCCGGAGTCGGGAGGCGTGGGGCAGGTCTTTCCCATCGATCACTCGAAGGACCTGGGCCAGGGCCTCGGTTCCCGGAAGAAGCTCGGTGAGCTTGCTGGGCAGGCTGCCAAGCAGGGAGGGATTGATACTATGGCCTTTTCGATCCGGCAGAATTGCCAGGTAAAGGATATCCATTTCCACCAGGTCGTTAAAAAAATGAGTTCCAAGCGATACGTCAGGTACCAGTCCCTCGTGCATGACGCCAATTTCACAGATGACCGACACGGAATTGATCTCAGCGAAGGACACGGGCACGCCAAGGGCGGGCGTTGAAGTGGCCCAGCGGCCGGGCCCCACAATCATCAACCGTTCGCCCGGGGTCGCGGCCGTCAACCGATTTAATCGGCCAATGGCACGCGCCACCGCGTAACGTTCAGAAACCGACATTTTTCCATAGATGGCGGGGACGACGTAGATGAGACGGTCAATATTGGTCGAAGTGCTCTGGCCGATAATCGGTCCTGCGCTCTCCATGAGCAGGTCTTCCTTGCGGATCGTGTCCGGACTCCTGATATCGGTGGCATCGCCGGCGACACGCACCTGGAAGGGACGACATTGCACCAGGTTGATGCGATAACTGCCGTCCGCTGAAAAATTGGCCGTGAATTCCA
>JBAXRC010000561.1:0-1809 GCA_037131415.1 bacterium
TCCGAGAAATCCAACACCTGGGCCGATGCCTCCGGAGTTTCCTCCAAGTCCATATCCACCGCCGCAACCTGATCCAAATCCTCCACCATCCCGTCAGTAACTAATTACGAGGGAGGAGGTCGACTATGGTGTCATATGATTTTCGTCTGTTCTGTCTGCACTTAGGCGGACACTGCAAAAGATGTGTTTTCCTTTTGCTTGGCGTTGGAGTGCTTCTGTCTTTTCCGGCGTGCACAAGAATATTGACAGGAGAACAGACCATTTATGGGACCAAGTATAACGAAGAAGCGTTTAACGCTTTAAGAGGAGGGCTGTCGGTCGAGCAGGTGACACAGATTTTAGGTGCTCCTTTGGGCGTCATCACACAAGCATTCAGTGATGTGTGGTCTTATTTTCCTTCACCATCTTCTAAGCCAGATAAGCACTCTGAAGGTCACTTCGAATATGATCTTTTTGGGCCGTATACTCATTTAGCGTTTGACGATAAGGGTGCGGTTCGTACTGTTTCCGGTGATTATCTCAAGGGGTCATTTATAGGTAAGACCAAACAGGATATTTTGGGCCAGTTCGGTTCTCCCGGTAAAAAGCAGTCACATCCGTATGCGATTATTTATCGGTACACATTGCCCGGTAAGTCAGGGACGTACAAAGTCCGAAATGTGTTTTTCGATAATATGGGAAATCTTATCAATACAGATGCCCGTATACATGTTGATTAACCAAGTGCGCTCACTCGGAATTTGGGTCACCCACAGCGCAGTGGTGCTATTCCCTCATCCCTGATCTTCTTGATCAGGGCGCAGATCAAGCCTAGCCGTCCTTTTCTCGTTATTACCTCGATTTCCGGTTAAAATTCATGGCAGGGAGGTCTACCATGAATACACGTAACTGCAAGTATTGCCGGGAACCCTTCATTCCTGAAATCCACAATGCCTGGCACCAGAAGTATTGCACCCTGGATGCCTGCCAGAAGGCTCGTAACCGGATCAGTTGCCGGCAATGGCGGCTCAATCATCCAAAGGACCGCGATAACAACGACGATCATCGTGTTGAGGCCTGGCGGGCACAGCATCCCGGGTACTGGCGGCGGGAGCGCCGTAAATTCCTGTCGGTCGACATCCTGTTGCCGGCATGCCGTACTGGGCATTGCGGCGTGGGCATGAGGATCTGTGACCGGGACGGGTTTACGTTACAACACGTCGTTATCAAGTGGACCCCTGAATGGCCGGTAGTTTGCCGTGATATGGGACTTACGTTACAAAACGTCGTGGCCGGGCTTAAAATCAGGGGCTATCGTCTTGGGCATGAACACGAGGAAAGTCATGTCGAAGATGCCGGAATCAGCTGGGGGGATGGATCAGGCGGGCCTGCTCGAACGGGTGATGTTGTTCTATCACAAGGCGCTCAAGAGCGCGCAGAAGGCGAGGCAATGGCTCAAGCGCCAGGGGCTTGACAATGAGGGGCTCCAGGAACAGTGGGAGTTGGGTGCGGCTGACGGTCGACTTGTCAAAAGCCTTCCGACCGATGGACACGGGCCCGTGGGCCATCTGCGGGATCTGGGGATACTGACGCCCTCTGGCAGGGAGTATTTCCTCGAATGCGTCACATTTCCGATCCGGGACGGTGACAATGGCATTATCTCGCTGGCAGGTGTTTCGTTCCAGGGCGGGGACAGGATACTCACGACGAGTCCCACGGCGTTGTGGAATGCCCCGGCGATCCGGCTCTATCCCGAGCTGATTCTAGCGACCAGTCTGCTTGACGCCCTGAGCCTGCATCTGGCGGGATTTCCCCAGACCTGTGCGGTGG
>JBAXRC010000562.1:0-1806 GCA_037131415.1 bacterium
ACTTGGCCGTGTTCAGTGCCAGCGCATACCAATTCCCGTGGTAGGCGAGCAGGTGGTACGGGTTAAGTTCGTACTCGGATATCTCCGTGGCCACGTTGTAAAAACTTTCGGCGCGCAAAAAGAATCCGTCCTGGGGCCTTACAAGCCCGCGACGAATCGTTAGCACTTCATGAAGACATGAATGGGAGGCCCTTGTTGAGAATCCAAAATTCCGGGACCCGCCCTCGGCATTGAAACCTGACGCAATGGCGATCGCCTCAAGCAGCGTCGATTTCCCCGCCCCGTTTTCGCCGACTAGAAAAGTAATGCCAGGATGCAACTCCATCTCGCCCATATTCCGGCAGACCGGCAGGCAATATGGATAATCGCTGAACGATGGCACCTTGGCTCGATCAATGCCGATTCGAAGCAGGTAATGTTTGGCATCCATCGTTCTCATGATGTTGTCCCTCTAAGGTGGAATTATCTATTTTCCCACCGGCCCTCGAGCAATCTGGAGGGTGTCATTTGTAGATCAGCGGGAATGCCTCAGGGGTTTCAAGGGATTCCAGGCAAAGGTCAACATCGAGGGATGGCCAGAATAGGTGCTCTTCATTCAAAAGCTGCACATCCAGAATTTGATCGACGGTCGCTGTCCGAAACCATGGGAAATCCTCATAGGACAAGAAATACTCCTTGTCGTGAACAAGGATCCAGAAACCAAAGTGGTCGATATTGGTGACTTCAGCCAGGGAAGTGTTTGTGCCAGGCATCGAGCAATTCATTGCGTTTTTCCTCCACCATATTTCGTGATTCCGCCACTTGGGCCGGCTTGAGGCCATGGACTCGGACCAATTCAATTGCAGGTTCAAGCCAAAACTTAGCCTCCCCATCTGAGCAACATACATGTACATGGGGCCTTCGTTCCTCCCGTGAAAAAAAGAAGAACCGGTATCCCTTCCATCTGAACACTGTCGGACTCATGGGGTTATAATATGTGGGTATGTCCTGAAAATCAATTTCTTCCGGTAGGCCGTATGAATAACCCAGCGTGGCCGGAACCAAAATTAGAATTTCTTACATGTGCGCCACGGGCGCATATACTTGATTTTCTGCCTCTTGCCATCAGATATATTGATTTATGCTCAAACAATGTTTATAGGTTTGAGCATGATCTCACCCGTTTCACTAAAGGATGTCGCCCAGGCAACTGGAATGTCTATTTCAGCCGTTTCTCTTGTCGTAAATGGCAAGGCCGGCCAACGCCGAATCAGCCCGACTACACAAGAACGAATCCGCACAGCCGCCCGGCAATTGGGCTATCAACCCAACCTGGCCGCCCGGGATATTGTTCTGAGAAGAGGCGTCAAACCGCCGTCCGGCACTTCAGGCGGGAAGCCTCCGGCGGCAGAGAAGACGGTGAACAGGCGGCAGATTGGCGTCATCCTCTCTTCAACCAGTTCTCCGGAGACGCTCAGTCAGATCGCCGGACTGATTCCAAAGTTGGGCGCAGGCGAGTTTGAGTTGGTCATTGCCACCGTTCCAGTTGATCCCGGAACCGTACACGAGCGAGTGGCCCAGTTTCTAAGTGAAGGGATGGCCGGGCTCCTCTGCTGTCCCACCGTCTACTCCGCCGTATCGGAGGCGGTCGCCGGAAAATATCCGGTGATCGTCCCGTGGGCAGGCGCAGGGAAGGCGATGCTGATGGCGGTGAGTCCGCAGCAGGCGGATGCGCCCGTGGCGCACAGTGGGCAGTCGGCAGTAAGCAGTCAGAACGCAGAACCTGAAGCGCCAAGAAAGCTGAGCCCCGAGGCCAAAGTTCCGAGC
>JBAXRC010000563.1:0-1800 GCA_037131415.1 bacterium
ACCTTGCCGGTGTCCGTCCGACCCTCCTGCAGATCCGGGCGCTCGACACCAAGTCCCGTGAAAAGAAACTCTTCATCAGTATGCGCGGCCTGCCGCTCAGCGTGAACGCGCTTGCCGAGCGCGTCGAGTTCTATCGCAAGGCCACCGGGATCAAGCACCCCGTCACGCCGCACACCTTTCGCCATTCGTGCGCGACCCACATGATCCGCAACCGCGCCAACATCCGCCACGTTCAGGAGATGCTGGGCCATGTGAACCTCAACACCACCCAGCAGTATCTGCACCTCACCATCACCGACTTGAAGGAAGCCCACGCCAGGTTCCACCCGCGTGAAAAGGACGCCTGAAAAGCGTTGGCCTTTCGCGGTCCTTTGAGCTAACTTTACCCCATGACAGCAGTCATGGAACAACGACCTTCCTCGGTTAACCGAATGAAGCCTGACGCCTTCCCGGCGCAGGGCGTTCCCGTCTTTACCGCGATCACCGCTTCCGAGACCGCCGTCACCTGGTCAGCCTCCGTTGATACCGGATCCACCTCATCGGACACCAACCCGTGCAATGGGATAATACGATGGTATGATCCCATTACCGGCAGATGGCTCTCTAACGACCCGATAGGCATAAGTGGAGGGCTCAACCAGTATGTGTTCTGCGACAATAATCCGATTAATCGGCGGGACCCTTCCGGTCTGGATAATATTCCTTGGGATTTTGGAATGACGGGGTATGGCAGTCCAGATGCATTCATTAGTTCTAGTGCCAATCCATATGGCGGGGCAATGACACCTTCAGGAACACTCGATGTCAATATTAGCGGCGGAAGTGGTGGTGGCGGATTCACTGGTGGCGTGCAGATCAATTGGAGTGGGGTTTATCCATATTTTGGAGGCGGCTGGATGAGTCCAGGCTTTGGGGGGGCAGTTTCTTACTCTCCCTCCGCTCCGAGTGTTGGATACAATTTAGCAATTCAAGGGCAATATGGAATTGCTGGTCAGTTTGGCTACGGATTCGGAAATAATGGTGGGCTATCTTGGGCTGCAGGAATCGGGTGGCCCCCTGGGATTTCGTTCACCGGGTTCAATGTGTGGGGACCGTTTTTGAGCCCTGCTTATCTTTCTATTCCGCAATCATCTTCTACCCCAAAGAAAACATGCCCGTAAACCAAAGCCAAAATGAGTATTGAATCAATTTCTTTTCCCGGAGTTTTCTTTCCGTTACTTGGCTTTGCGATGATCATGTTTCAAAAACTGCTTGCCAGGCAGGCTGTGTATTGGAACATGCGGCTGTGGAAGTTCGCAGGGACAGAAAAAGGATATCAATTTGCTTTTGCCCTAGGTGGTGTTGCTTTTCTTATTTTCGGCATAATGTCTTTGCTCGATATCGTACAGTTTCGGGACTGATGGATTTTCCCCATAAGTGCGATCCACCGCTACGCCGTTGACACGGCGTCTGCTTACGCACACGCCGCGCCAACGGCTCCGCTACAGGTAGCGCCGCCGGGGACTTTCTACTAACCATCCAGCAACCAACCAGGGACATTGGCGGCGCATCGTTTTGGAATCTGACCCCGGACGCGCGAGAACCTCCAGGTATTCGGTTCACGCGCTTTGACCCTGAAGAGCTCACGTGCCGTGGGCACGTTCGCCTGGTACGCGCCCGCCTGCGGGAGTCGCGCCGGTTGCCCCCTGGGAAGATAAGGGACAGGTTGTTAGTATAGATTATTATTTACACGGAAATTAAATAACGCTATAAGCGCCTCCATGACCCCGTGAAGGGGGAAGGAGGCGTTTATGCGTGTAG
>JBAXRC010000564.1:0-1790 GCA_037131415.1 bacterium
GCGGTGTTGGCTGGCACCAAATAGAGCCGACATTTTGCCCGATTTTCCTTCCGCCAAAACCCCAATAATCATATATTTCCATGGAACAGGGAGAATGATGTATCATGGGCTATTACCTGACAACCGACCCTCAAAATGCAGTGCCGCCGAAATCCTGGGCGACCCCGAAAACGCATACCCCCGGCTCACCGGTGAAGGAACGTGGCTACCGTTACTACCAGCCGGAAACCGGACGGTGGGTGAGCAGGGATCCGATCGGGGTTCGTAGTAGCAGGAATACATATACCTTTGTCATGAATGACGCGCTCGTCTTAATTGATCCCTTTGGTCTGAAGTGGTGTAAAGTTATTGGAGGAGTGACTGTTTGTTTTGGTGGACCGCCTCCGGAACCACTTCCCCCGGACTATCCGCCAGACCCCTCTGATGGTGAAGGGGGCGACTCGTCATCCTACTGTGGTCCTGTCGATTCAATGATGTCTTATGTGATTCCTGACAAGCCTTTTGGCTTCAATTTTTCTCCATGTTGCAAGGCTCACGATGAGTGCTACGGAACCTGTGATAAAAATGGAAAGCAATCGAAGTCAAAGTGTGATTCTGATTTCGGGAACTGCATGAAGAGTGTAGTCGCAGCGCAGAGTAGCGTGATCAAGCCAGGCAAACTTGGGGACGCTTTAGCATGGGTATACGAAAAAGCCGTCACTTGGGGTGGGTGCGGACCATTTACTTCTGCGCAAAAGAGTTGTGCATGTCCGAGTAAGTGCGACTAATCCGATGAATAACACATTCATCAACATAGGGCTTCTGATGTTAGTCGGTTTGTCGTTTTCTGGTTGTGGGGGCGGATACGGGGTGCCTCTTACGCCGAAAGTAGTATGTGATAAGATTGAAATCGACCGTATGCCTTTAGCCGCCATCCCTAGTCATGATTATCGATTGCTTCTTTTCCCCGATTATCCGGATTCTATAAAGGAAGAGAGAGCGTCTGTTGAAAGATTTGGAGGATGGATCAACAGCCAGTATAGTCATGTTTATCCTGTTAGATTTCAGGGGCGTCAACTGGATCTTGCTCTATCGCAAGGGAAAAACACTTTGAATATCTTAAGCGGAACGAACTGCATTAAACGCATTGGACTGCCAAGATATGGCATAATGACACGGGCTTTAGTATGGGAGCTAGAGAGAGAATCGTTGCTTGTTGTGTATGTAAATCTTCAAAAAAGCAGCAATTCATCAGTTTTAATGGTTTTAAATGATAAATTGGACGTTTTATATATGGAGCATCTGACTGGTGCCAAAGCCTTGGGGGAAGGTAAGTCGCTGGCAAACGGACCATTTGTTGTGGTCAAGGCAAACGAGATTCTTGTTCGACCTGGTACCGAAGAAAGACAAAAGATTGTTGGGGAATGGGTATACTACAGTGGAATTGGGGTCAGATCTCCACAAGCGACAAATGAAATGACTCGGTAATTGCGATCCTCCGGACTCTCTTCTAACTCAACACTGACCGCTACGCCTCCATCATGCCGGTTGCTGAAAAAGGCCAACCGGCCCGCTGTCGGCTCCGCTACTCGTAGCGCCGCCGGGACTCTTTATGATCATTTCAGTCACTTCACCAGGGTCATGGCGGCGCATCATTTTTGAACTTGTTCCGTTCGCGCTCGAACCTCAATTCTTCGGTTCCAGCGCTGAGCCCCTTAATAGCTCGCGTGCCGAGGCACACTCGCCTGGTACGCGCCCGCCTAGCTGGAACCGCGCCGGTTGCCCGCTTCGAGTACTCAGCGCGCAGCCCG
>JBAXRC010000565.1:0-1786 GCA_037131415.1 bacterium
CACCGAAGTCGCCGTCATTTCCGGCGGCGGCATCGCCGAAGGCTGCTGCCGCTCCATCAAGAACGGCGGCGACGCCATGGACATCGCCATCATCAACTACATGAAGCGCGCCTACAGCCTGCTCATCGGCGAGCGCACCGCCGAACAGATCAAGATGGACATCGGCAGCGCCTACAAGCTCGACAAGGAGATGACGCGGGACGTCAAGGGGCGCGACCTCATGGGCGGCCTGGCTGGACGCCTGCATCTTTTCCGCCTCCCTCACACCAGCCCGGTATTTTGATCGCCAGACCGGCAGTTCAACACCCACGGTAAACATCAGCATGTTGTCATTATTGGCGATATCGCGATACTCGAGCCCGAGGGTATAGTTCGGCAGGGTTTCCTTCGCCATCATTTTCTGCTCCAAGGCCGCCCGCTCAACCTGGATTTGTGCCGCCTTGATTTCCGGCCTATTGGTGAGCGCCAGGCCAAACAGCGCCTCCTGCGTTGCACACAATTCGATGACAGGCGGGGTCACTGCCGCCACAAGCGGCGCATCGGCACGGCGGTTCAGGAGCGTATTCAGCTTCGCCTTGAGCGTGTTTTCCTGGGCTTCCAGCTCCAGAAGCCGTTGTTTCAGCAGGGTGATCTCGGTGGTGGCCTTCAGAACGTCCTGTTGCGATCGCTTCCCGGTCGTGTACATCGCTTCCGCGACCTTCGCCATGCTGCGCAGAAGTTCCGTGTCCGTCCCCGTGATCGCGATTACCTGCTGGACGGCATGGAGGTCGTAGTACGCCTCCTTGACCCTCATCGCAATATCCCGGGTCATCCCCTCAAGTTCACGCTGCATGGCCTCAGCGTCCTTCCGGGCGATGCCCTCCCGTAGGCCGCGTTTGCCGAACCACGGGAACGTCTGCTCCACCATGAACCATTTCTCGTTTGTATTGGGCCAGTTCCCGCTGCCAGCCATATCCATGGCACTGTACTTGAACAGGGGATCAGGCAGGGCACTTTCCTGGGCGGGCCGCTCCAGCATGGCCTCCCACTTGGCGCGCAGGCTTCTGAGCTCCGGATTGTCCCGTACAGCCGTCTCAACGGTCATGACAAGCGTGAGGTTCGTAACGGCCGTCGGCTCGCCGCCCGCCGTTACGGAACCTACCGCCCACAGGAGGACGGTAAAAATGGCGCTAATCAGTTTCAGGATCCACCTTATTCCTTCACAGGAGGCTTGGCCGCCGTCACCGGCGCCTGATCCAGCGTGATCCCCTCCTTCTCGAGTTTGATGATATACTTCGCTGAATCTTCCTTGAATTTTGAAACACAACCCATGCAGCAGAAATAGACCCGCTTGCCATTCACATCGGCATAAATGGTTTTATCGATTTCCCCACCCATGACCGGACACAGAGCCTGCTTTTTGACAGTCTCAGCGGCCGACGCCTTGGCATCCGCCGCCCCGGCAAAGCCCGTCCCCATCATCAACGCCGCACAAGCCACCAGCAGCAATCTCTTCATGGTCTCATCTTCCTTTCCTGTTAACCTATCGACAAAGTAAAGATTGTCTCGCCATGTCTTCAATGGTGCGACTGGAGTCTGCTAAAGTCAAGCTTCCGAAGTAACGGGTCTCAGTTATAGGGGGGTGCCCCGCCACCTTGCGTGGCGGGACCCGAACATTTTTTCGCCCCGTGGCACAAGGCCACGGGGACGCCCCCTCCCAACACGGACTTGATCTCCTCAAGAAAGCAGGCGAACGGTAGGTTGTAAAGTCAATTGCCGTAGGTAGTGGTCGTTGTTTGTGATCAAG
>JBAXRC010000566.1:0-1784 GCA_037131415.1 bacterium
GCCTTTCAGGAAGTCACTCACCTTCACATTCACGTTCATCCGCGCAGGCCCAATGACGATGTGCTTAGGGTCTATCCCTCGAATCCTCCGACCCCTGACTGGTCTGTCCTGCGGGAACGCGCCGCGGCAGTCCGGGCATGCTTGACCGATCTGGGCAGTCAGAATCAACAGGGAAACAGGAAGGCGAACAACGGCGTGCATGGGTAGGCTCGCAAGCTCGCCACCATGACGCCGGGCGTTCTGCTGAAGTGAGGGAGAAGGATGAAACCAATGAAGAAGGGTTCTTTCTTCACGAGTGTGGGTGAGTGGTTGGGGACACTTGGGATAGCGGAGGTAGAGCGCCGGTGGCATCGAGGATCTTGAGGACGAAGTATTCGAAGTCAACGTAGCCATAGGCGCGGCGTTTGATGACTTTGATGAGATTGTTGATGCCTTCGGAGACACCGTTGGTGATACGGTGGGTGAAGTAGGACAGGATGCCTTTGGACCAGCGGTTGAGCCTTTTGGCCAGAGCGATAAACGAGTCCAGGCGGCTCTGCTTGCAGCGGCGAGTCCACTCACGAAGGAACTTGGCAGCATCCTCTGAGGAGGCCGAGGCATAGAAGGCCTCAAAGTCTTCCTTCAGAACGTAGGCTCGTTGGAGGCGGCGATTGACTTTCATGATCTCGGCCAATGTACATTTCTCTTTGCGTTTGAGGTTACCCTTGGCTTTCAGCCACAGCCAGCGGGTGCCCTTAATGAGTTGGCCCTCCTTCTTGTCGGCGATCTGCTGTTCGTGCCGCCGAACGGCCTCGATGGCATCGGAGAGGTATTTGTAGACGTGAAACTTGTCGAACACCACCGTGGCATTCTTCAGATGGCGTTGCACGCTGTTCAGGAAGGGGGCCCACAAGTCCATGCAGACGGCCGTCACCGCCCGGCACTTCTCCTTGCCCCAGCGGCGGAAGAACCGGGAGACGGCGCGCTGCTTGCGCGTGAGCACCATGCCGATCACCTCTCGCCGGTCCAGATCGTAGAAGACGGTCGCATACCGCTGCCCTTTGCGAATGGCAATCTCGTCGATCCCCAAGCGCAACACCGTGTGATCCTCTCGAAGCGCCTCCCGGCGCTCCAACCATTTCTTGTCGATCCGGTACACCGTCGTCTTGTCCAGTCCTTCGTGATCCGCAACATCCGTCGCCGTCATCAGCGAGCACAAGTTCGCTACGTAACGTTCGTAGCGCTGCGTATGCCGCGCATGCGGCTCAAGCCATTCCACCGCCTGCACGGCCACCGCATGACATTTCGGGCAGTCAATCCGCGCCAGCGTTACCTCCAGTTCACAACGCCGTCCTGCCCAGGGAAAGTCACGGATCCGCCGCATCGGTAAATGATCATACGCGATCAACACCCCTTCGCCACACCGACTGCACCGATACCCTGTTCCAGCAGCCTGCGCCACGCTCACCACCAGCGTGTCCCCCTCCAAGAAAATCCCTTTCTCCACCACACTCCAACCTTGCACTCCCAGAATCCAGGTGCTTTGATCATCCCATGACATCGTCTTCCCCCGCTTGTAGTTGTGTCTTCGCAACCACACTCAAACAGGTTCAGAGGACGATGTCATCTCCACTCACCCACAAAGATTCAGAAAGAACCCCATTTTGCTGGGGTGGACGGGCGACTCTGACAAACCCGTTACACCTTTCGGTCGGCACTATGCGAACTGAAGCCAGCCAAATCCCGGTGGGTATGCGAAGATCTGCGCAAAACCAGCGCAACCCTTACGCAGCGCAACCCGCAAC
>JBAXRC010000567.1:0-1783 GCA_037131415.1 bacterium
CTGTCGCCCATTTCCACCACAACACGGCTCTCGGTCTTGGGTTTCCATAATCCGGTGGGCTCGTCATAGCAGTAGAACATGGCCAGCGTGGGCTCAAAGAGGATGAGATTGTCGCGCTTGTGGCGGGCCGCAACGAACATCTGATTGATTTCTGTGGGTTTGTCATTGCTATCCAACAGGATTGGCGGGCCGCATTGCGCCATAAGCTCCTCGTCGCCACCGGCCGCCGTCACGGTCTGGATTTCCCGTCTGACCGGTTTATCGGTCATGGGTTCGTATTTTTCGCGCAGGGCCTTCCAGTTATTCCCCTGGCAACTGTCGTGCTGGCAGCGGAAGCCGAGAACCCCGCTGACACGCATGGTTATGACGGCGGAGCGGTCACTGTGGGCAGGCTCGAACGGACAGACACGCAGAACCCATTTCAGGCCATCTGCGTAAGGTGTGGCCGGCCCAGGCTCGCAATGAGACATGTGCTGGTCAATGAACTCCTCCATCCGGGCTTTGTCCCAACTGACTTTACCCTTTTTCATCGGACCGTGGGTGCGGGGCGGTTTGGACTCCTCTTCAACGACATCACCACCGGCTATGGCGTCAAGAAGCCCCTCGGGAATGGGATCGATCTGATCCGGCACATGGAGCAGGCATGACATGCGGTGTGGACGGCCCAAGTCCGGGCAGTTGTCGCCTTTCATGGCCTTGGTTCCATAGAGTTTCACGATGCGGGAAGGGTTGAATACGGCAGTGTCAACCTTCACCGCGGTATCAGAGAAGCGCAGATCGAGCGCCTTGAGGCATCGCTTGACCCGTTCGTCATCATTCGGCAAGTCAATGCGATAGAGTTGATGGTAGCCGTTGCCCGAATCGGCCACGATGGGCGACGGCCAGCCAGCAGCCTGCAATGCCCGGTAAACGTCCTGGCATCGGGTATGGGCTTGGGCCTTCTCCTCGTCGCTGGCGGAGATCTCCGCAGGACGGACCGGGTCGAAATCCACAAGAAGCCACCGGCGGGACAGGATGTGCTTGTCAGGGGTTGTGCTGTCGGTTTTCGCTTCAGTGAAACGGTTATGACTCCGTGCGAGGAGCGCGGGGTCGATGGGGTTGAGGGTAATGTAGACACCCTTCGCGGCATCCAGGCGCAAGGCGATGAGGGACTCCACCACGCGGCCAGGATCGTCAAAGTATCCGAAAATGGTCTTCGGTTGATAGTTCCGGCCCGACCTGTGCGGGAGAAGTATCCGGATTTCAAACGCCTGTTGCGGCGCTACTATGACAGCCAGCGCGCGCTTGATCTCGGCGGGATCCAGAAGTGGTGATGGTGCTGCGTTCATAAACCGCCCTGTGCCTTTTACGTTTCAGTTCCGCCGGTGGCGAAACGGTCCAGATAGGTCATGATGGAGGGCAACCAGACAAGCCGAGTGCCGCGAAGCGCGCCGGGCCGCTTCAGGTTGGCCGTCCGGATCCGGCTCGCCTTGATGAGTTCGTAGTAGGCGGCGCGACTCAGGCCGGTGTGTGGGCAGCGGCCGCGGGTGGGAAGACGGATCCACTTGGCGGGGTATGTCTCATCGCCTCCAGCCGTGGAGTCCGCTGGCGCTTCGGTTAAAATCATGTGTCGTGTCATTGTTGTGCCCTTTTAATTTTCGCAAAGCTTCATTGCTTTGCATGGGAGACACTCTGACACGTTGCCGGACTAAAATGCCATACGCCGCACTCTACATATGGGGTGGCCCTCTTGAGGGTATCCCCTCAAGAGGGGGTGCCCTCAAGAGGGGTGGGGGTCTTGAGG
>JBAXRC010000568.1:0-1781 GCA_037131415.1 bacterium
CGTGAGATCCGCCGATCAGGCCGACACTTTTACAGAAAAGAAATTGCTTCGCCCAAATCGGAATTCGCAGGAGCTGGCAGGATTGATTATGCTCCGCCGCTCCATAAAGTGAAATGTGAGATGAGAGACGTGAATTGTACACCGCACAAATCTCCAACTCGTCACGCTTTCCTGTCAACCAGATCGCCGAGCATCACAACACCTGCCGCCCACATCAGGGAATCGGAAACAGGATCCCGCTCGACTACCACTACCCTTCTGCACCATGCTCGCCAAAAGCCATCAAGCGCAAAGCTTTTCTCGGCGGGCTACTCAATCATTACTACATCGACAAAGCCGCCTGAACGCTTCACTCGTCGCGCTTCACCTACATCCGCGTTCTGCCCACAATCAGCCGACACCGTCGCTCACGCCCTGTTTTCAGCCCTCCGAACCACCTTACAACCCATTTCTCGGACGAGGAGCCTCACCCGAAACCGCCATTTCCATCAATCCCCACCGCTGTTTTGCTACAGATGAGTATTTGCACCATATGGACTGACATGAATTTGACCAGTCAAGACACCCATTCCCCTTCTACCTCCAGATCTTCGTATCCAGAATCGCACCTGTTCTGCGATCCATTCGAACAATGAAACTGCCTGCACGTTCTCCTTCCTTGGGATAAAAAGTGACGACAACCTCATCGTTCGTGCATTCGACGGATGATCTGCGACCTGCAACGGGTACGTTCTTTTTCTCTAGGGCAGATCGTGCAGCAGAAATGAAGGCCGTCGTTTCCCGCTCTTTGTCCCCCCGATTGTCGTTTGTCATGTTCCCTCGTTTCACAACTACTGACTTAACCGCAGGTAATTCTGTATTTGCACCGTGTTCCAAGGACGAATTCTGCGGATTGTCACCTTTCTCCTGAAGGTTCACCCCTGCAATAGGCGTCCTATTCGACCATTGATTGTCACGGACTTTCGTTTCTAATGCTACTGGAATATCATGTCTTCCCAGAGAAGAAGTGTGGTGTTTCACAGCGTTGTCTTCATTGAGGCGTTTGCGTCCCGCAACGGGCATTGGTTGAATGCCGATCAAAACAAATACCGTTAACAAGAGGCCAGCAGCGACGAACAAAACCAATTTTGAGTTCTTCATGGCAGGGTTGTCCTTCTTGTCGGCCCATAGAAATAGTCCGTATGTCCGGTCTCGACGATTTCATCTGAATGCCGGTCGCGCAAGAGGCCGGGCGTATCGGATGCATTTGATGCTGTTGTATCGGCTGTAGATGGCCCTGTCGGATAACTCGAAGCGTTCGCAACATCGTTGGTGTCTCGCAAGGTTGCGTGTAGGTGATACTCACCAACAAAATAGTCGTTGGCCCCGTCAACCGGACTTGCTGAAGGATTGCATCCAAAAAATGTGCCGATTGGCCATGGGTCAACGTGATATGCGCAGGTCTGGGTATTGAGATAAATCCATCCGCCGCGTTCGTTATGATCACCACCGACCCCTGATGCCGCTGTCCAGTCTGCTGATCTTCGTGCTTCAACGACTCCATCTGCGGCTATCGTCGAATTAACAGGAAACTGCGTTTCAACGTCGATTTCCTGTGATAGGCACTCGACAGTATTGATCAAAGCAGCGACCCGTCGTTTGAAATGACCTGGAATTCTTGGAATAACGGTTATGGAATCTAGAGTGGTGTTGGTTATGGTGTTCCAAGTCCCTCCAGTTGTCGGTTTGGTAGGTTGTAAAGTCAATTGCCGTAGGTAGTGGTCGTTGTTTGTGATCAAGCG
>JBAXRC010000569.1:0-1765 GCA_037131415.1 bacterium
GCCACCACAACCGTGGCGCCCACCGGCACGATCAGCATCATTGCCAATTGTTCCGGCGGCATCGAGCCACTCTTCTCCCTGGTCTTCTTCCGGAACGTGATGGACGGGCAGAAGCTACTGGAAGTCAACAGCCCGTTCGAGAAGGTTGCCAAGGAACGCGGCTTCTACAGCAAGGGTCTGATGGAAAAGATTGCCCAGAAGGGGTCCATCCGGCACATGGACGACGTCCCCGAGGATGTCCGCCGCGTCTTCTGCACCGCTCATGATATCGCCCCCGATTGGCATATCCGGATGCAGGCCGCATTCCAGAAGCATTGCGACGCCTCGATTTCCAAGACAATCAACTTCCCCCATGAAGCGACTGTTGAGGACGTCCGCAAGATTTACCTCCTCGCCTACGAGCACCGCTGCAAAGGGGTGACCGTCTATCGCGACGGTTGCCGCCAGAATCAGCCCATGGCGCTCGCCGACAAGAAAGCTCCAGAAAAGAAAGAGGACACCACCCGGAAGCCGATCCGACCGATGCCTTTGCCCGAGATTATGTCGGCCATCCGTCTGAAGCAAGTGACCCCATTCGGCAACATGCACATCAAGATCGTGGTGGATCCAGTCGCCCAGCGGGAATACGAGATATTTGCCCAGTTAGGGAAGGGGGGCGACATCGCTTGCTCAGACCTTGAAGCCATGTGCCGCCTGATCTCCCTCTATCTTCGTGTCAACGGCTCCCTGAATGACATCGTGGCCCAATTGGACGGCATCGGCTCCAGCCTGTCTGTCCCCACCAAGGACGGCCGCATAGCCTCCCTGGCCGACGGCCTGGCCAAGGCGATCCAGAAATACCAGCGCGCCAAGGCCGTCGACGGCCTTCATTCCCTGCTTTTAGGCAAGTCCGACCTCTCCGGGATCGCCCGCGGCACAAAAGCCGAACACAGTCCGGCGTTTGCCTGCTCGAACGGGGAAGAACTCAACGACTTCAAAATCAGGTGCCCGGAATGCTGTGGTGTCATGATGTTTGAAGAAGGCTGTGCCAAATGCCACGGCTGCGGCTACTCCCAATGCTGAGAACGCTTATGTCAGACGACTACATAGACAAAGACGAAGACGATGACGAGGATCAATTCACTGAGGATCCTCGCATCACCGATCTCGTCAGGGAGGCCCCGACAATGACGGAGGTCATCCTGAATGCCGAGTTCCTTCTTGATGAGTATGTGACGGAGTACCTTAAGACGGGCTCTCCCGAAACCTACAAGATGGTTCGTACGTTAGGCATGCCACCCGAACAGAAGTTCCTTCTTGCCATAGGAGCCATGGGCAAACTGGAAGATACCAAATGTTGGGGGCAGTCGATATTCGGGTTTCTTTATGAGGTCTACCAAATTCGTGCCAAGGCGGGAAAAGGATCTGAGGATGATATGACGGCCGGGTTGAAAGCCGCCTATCTCCGCACCGGCGGTGAATATGCTCACCAAGATTGCTCGGATAGTGAAGACATTGATGAGCACATGCGAGCCTTGCTGGGCGAATACCTAACGTTTGCGCAGTTTTGTCTGGAAGAAGAAGTGATGGAGCCGGATGAGGAAGAGGATACATGGGAGGATTAACATGCCATATCACAGAAACTGGACGAAAGCCGCTGAGGGTACCCCGCGTTGATGAGGAATTATGAATCCTGCGACATATAGAGCCATCAAGGCGATCCTGGAGACCGATACCACGATCCAAGATTCCCATAAGAAGGCAATCCTCCAAGTCTGCGAAACCC
>JBAXRC010000570.1:0-1760 GCA_037131415.1 bacterium
ACACCTCTTGACTGCGGCTCAGCAAGCTTCGCCCTCCAGAAGAATAAGGCATAAGCCGCCCATCCTTTACGTTGCCTATGGGACGCCCGTGATTACGATTAGGATTCCTTATATGTCATGAACTATTCCAGCGCCACGGTCTTGACGGTCTTTTCCTCGCCGTTCACGCGGATCTTGACCTTGCCACGCTTGGGCGAGCGGATGCTGTAGGACGTCACCTTGCCGTCGGCCCAGGCGATGTCCACGGTGAAATTGCCCCGGGCCTTCAGCCCCTTGACGCTTCCCGCCGGCCACGCCTTGGGAATCGCCGGGAGCAGTTCGATGGTGCCGGTATAGGACTGCATCAGCATCTCGCAGACGCCCGCGGTAATGCCGAAATTGCCGTCCATCTGCATCGGCGGATGATTGCCGAAAAGATTGAGGCAGGTATTCCGATCCGACAACAAGTTCTGGAACATGCTGTGCGCACTCTCACCGTCACGCAGACGGGCATAGAGCGAGGTGCGCCAGGCGAAGGACCATTCCCTGACATCCCCTACGGGACCACGGGCATCGAGTGATATCTTGGCCGCGGCCGCCAGGGCGGGCGTCTTGGCGACACTGAACTGCTCCCCGGGGAAGAGCCCGAACAGATGCGAGGTGTGGCGGTGGTGGTCATTGGGATCATCCATGTCCCTGACCCATTCCTGGAGCTGGCCCCATTTCCCGATTTTCGGAACCAGCAGCCTGTCGCGCATCGCCGCAATCTTCTTCCGGTATTCCGCATCCACGCCAAGCGCCTCACTGGCCGCCACGTAGTTGTTGAACAGATCCCAGCAAATCTCCTGATTGTAACTCACGCCATCCTCGACGGGTCCGTGCTCCGGCGACCAGCCATTCGGCACCACCAGGGTTCCATCCGGAAGCGCCTTCATGCGCACTTCCCAGAATTCGCAAATCTCCTTGATGATCGGGTACGCCACGGTCTTCAGCCAGGCCTTGTCGCCCGTGTAGACATAGTGCCACCAGAAATGCTGGCAATACCAGGCGTTGGCGGTGATGTCCCACTGCCAGCCCATGTCGCCGTTGATGCCGTGCGATGTCCGGACCGCCCACCCTGCGCTCTTGCCTTCCGCCGCCTTGAATTCAGGCGCTTCCGCGGTCGCCTTGCGCCACGCGGGTAGCTGGCTCACGATCAGATCCAGCAAAGTCGTATGACACTCGGACAGATTGGCCGGCTCGGCGGGCCAGTAGTTCATCTGGATATTGATGTTCGCATGGTAGTCGCTGTGCCACGGGGGATTATTGTTGTCGTTCCACAACCCCTGGAGGTTTGCCGGCAGCCCGCCGGGCCGCGAACAGCTGATCATCAGGTAACGGCCGTACTGGAACATCAGCTCCTCAAGATCCGGATCGCCGCCCTTTTCACCATGCAGCGTCTTGCGCTGGTTGGTCGGCAGGGCCAGCCGGTCGGCCGGTGTCGCCCCGACATCGAGCGCAACCCGGTTGAAGAACGACTGGAATTCCTTGATATGCGCCTTTTTCAGATCGTCATAAGACTTTCGGGCGGCCGCGGCGAGCCGCTTCCCGACGATGGCCTTCGGATCTCCGCTCCGGTAGCCGCTGGCATGATCCATCGTATAGTCCGTTGACGCCGCCAGCAGGATCGTCACGCTGTCGCACTGGCTGTAGAAAACCTGGCTCTCGCCCGCCTGCACCGTGCCGCCCTCGTTCAACACCAGGAGGCGGGTCTGATACTTCAGGTTATTAGTCAGCACACC
>JBAXRC010000571.1:0-1758 GCA_037131415.1 bacterium
GCCTGGAACAGCGGGTACCGGCCCTGTCCCGCAAATCCTGCCTCGCGCTCTACCGTCAAACGCTGGATACCGTTGCCCGCCTGCACGGCCAGGCCACCCAGGCAGCCCGGCGTCGTCCGATCGAACTCTCCATGCCCTTCACCCGCCACCTTTACGAGTGGGAACAAAACCTCTTCTGTGAACAGTTCCTGAGCCGGCACCTGGGCGTGGAAACCGGGAAGCTGACCCTGATCCGGCAGGAACTTGCCCGCCTGATTCCGGTTCAGACACGGGCGCCCCGGGTGATCATTCATCGCGATCTCCAGTCCAGCAATGTCCTGGTGAAGCAGGGCGAGATCTTCCTGATCGATTTCCAGGGCATGCGGCTGGGGACGGCGGCCTATGACCTGGCCTCGCTCCTGTGTGATCCCTATGTGAACCTGCCGGATGATATCCGGTCGGAATTGCTCGACTACTATCTAGGGATTGTGCCGGACGGCAAATCCACGCAATCGCTTTTCTGGGTGGCCGCGGTGGAACGGCTCGCCCAAGCCCTGGGCGCCTTTGGCCGGCTTGGGGCCATCCCCGCCACCTCCTACTTCCTGAAGCACATCCCCTCCGGCGTCCGGCAGCTCCGCCACGCCCTCGCCCATGTCCCGGGCCTTCCAACCCTGAAGGGCTGTCTGGAGCCGTGATCAGATTTCCAGCAGCGTCAGCTGGCCGGGATCATCAGGTGTGCGGTTTTTCTCCAGCTCCGTTTCAAGCCAGCGCTTCAGGACGGCAACCACATAGTCCTTTTCCGCCTGGACCAGAGGGCGCCCTGACTCAATCTGGTGCCAACTCAGGAGGCAGCGCCGGCAGCAGGTAGCCGTGGCGTGCTGGGCAACAAACACGGGATGCCCCTTCATCGGGGTCTGCATCCCGTCCTTGGCGGGATTGGCGGGCGCCAGGCGTTCCTCGATAAAGGCGGCGGCATGCCGCAACGCGACCGGAACCCCGCCGGACTTCAACGCCAGAAAATCCTGCCTCCCCAGCCGGAATTTCTGCCGGAATTCGGATTTCTGAAGGGCCTCGAATAGGGAATCAAGCCTGGCTGAATCCTGAATCGTCATAATCCTTCTTGTTTCATATGTCACAGCAGTCCCGAACGTGCTATCCCCTTTACCATGGAGACACCGGTACACCGAGTAAAAATTTAAGCAAACCATCGCGAAGCATACAAGGAGTCAGTTGTCAGGAGCAAGGGTTTGGGAAAGAGGGGGAAAGGGCAACCGCGGATGGACGCGGAATACGCTGACGGGAAGGAATGCTTTTCTTTTGTCGGCGTTACCTGCGTTCGTCTGCGGTTTCATATCTTTCTGCTGTTCGCTTTCAGATAACCCATCCCTTATAGCCTATGGCCTAAGGCGCGGGTATGTGTTGAACCCGGCAGGGATTATGGTATCCTATTGGCAGTCGTCTTTGGGGGCGACTGGTTTCGACGTGTTGGTTGAAGCCTCAGTGGCGTGCCGAGGACTCCGGTTGGCCTCGTTAAACACTTCCGGAAAAAACATAAAAGCGAACACTGAGTACGCTCTCGCGGCTTAATTGACTGCGACGTCTCCCCGCCAACACCTGCTAGGCGGAGTGAGGCGACAATAGCAGGGTAGTCCTGAGGTTGGGTGACCGGGCCCCGGGGCGAAACTTAACGTGGACACTGGTTACAGAGGTGGCCTGACGGTCGGCAGCCGCTGTAACGAGATTAAAAGATCGGATACGCACGTAGAAGCTGTGGTGACT
>JBAXRC010000572.1:0-1750 GCA_037131415.1 bacterium
CGCCAGGTGACACGGCTCAGCAAGCTTCGCCCTCCAGGCGCCTTGCGCCATGTTTGTTTTTCAACAGGCTCCTATGGGATGACAGTGAATATTTTTTGTAATATTTACAGTTTTGCGGGCAATACGGCATGAAGGTTGATTGGATAACCACTGAACCCTGTCGAGGTTGCCATGAACGCAGCGATAGATGCCGGAAGACTGAAACGCCTCCTTAAGCAACACCTCTGGGGGCCGGTGGGTTCCGTTGTGTTTCACGTGTTCGCGGTTATGATGGTTGTGGTCTATGCGGCCTCGTCGGGAGAGGAGTTGATGCCGTCGGACGTGCCTCCGATCAGAATGGAGCCCAGACCCGCTCCCTTGGATCCTGCGCCTGTCCTGCCGCCGGAGGTGCCGAAACCAAAAGACCTTATACCGCCTGACGAGCCGCAACCTGATCGTCCCCCGGATCTGCCCCCGGGCACGTTCGACGGGCCTTCTGACAGCAAGGATCAGGGCATTGGTGACGAGGGTAATGTCGGCATCGGCAGCGATGCAACTTCCCCGTTGCTGCCGGGATTTGAAGTGGCGCCAAACAATAGTCCCCTGAGAATGCCGGGGCTCTTTGATGGCCGCACGCCGAAAGGCAGAGGCGACGGCATAGGGCGCCGCGGAGGTACGACTGACGGCGAGGAGGCGGTTCTGCGCGCCTTGCGGTGGCTCAAGGAAAACCAGGGACCGGACGGATCATGGACGAAAACCGAGGATCTTGCCCCGCCGGCACTGGCGGGACTTGCCCTTCTGTGCTTTCTGGCGCATGGAGAAACCCCCAAATCGGCAGAGTTCGGCCAGACGGTGGAGAAGGCCATGAGGTATATCGTGTCGCAACAGGGTGCCGATGGGAGTTGGATGGGGCAGAACGGCCAGCAGGGAAGCTACCAGCACGGAATCTGCACCTATGCCATCAGTGAGGGCTTTGGCATGACCAAGATCCTGGCGCTCAAGGATGCCATGGATAAGGGGGTTCAATTCATGCTTGATGGCCAGCAGACCTGCGGCGGTTATGATTATGGATATAAGAAGGAGGAGCGATGGGATTTGTCGGTGGCAGGCTGGCAGTTCCAGGCGATGAAAGCCGCCAAAATGGTTGGCTGTTCGAACGAAAAGCTGGATGAGGCCATCAGGAAGGCCACGACCTTCCTGCGAACCCAGGCGTTTGATCCCGCAAAAAATATTTTCCAGTACAGTGCCGGGAACGCGGGGCCGGCCGGCGGACCCAGCATGACCGGTGCCGGAGTCCTTGCCCTTCAGCTGCTTGGCAAGCCGGAGGTGGCGGAGGTCAGGAACGGCCTGAAGTATCTGGCCAATCTCGACTGTCAATGGAGCAAGGACCAGAAGGGTAAAAACGCTGTCTATACCTGGTATTACGTGACCCAGGCAAAATTCCAGCAAGACGGGAATGAATGGAAGAATTGGAATGCCAAGTTCCAGGCCGCTTTGGTTCCCAACCAGATCAAGGAAGGGAAGCTGGGCCATTGGGAGGGGGGCGATCATGGGGGCAGTGTGTATACAACCACCCTTTGCTGCCTGATGCTGGAGGTCTACTACCGCTATTCCCCGCTCAAAACCTACGGCCATGTCGCCTCAGCGCCGGAAGTTTCACTCCCGAAAACGGACGATGTGGTGGTCAGGCTCCAGTAGGGAAATGAAAGGACGTTCTCAAGGTGGACCGCGACCTCCGGGCGCGGTCTGACGCCGCCCGGAGGTCGGCGTC
>JBAXRC010000573.1:0-1741 GCA_037131415.1 bacterium
TTTTCGCGACCCGTGGCACAAGGCCACGGGGACGCCCCCCCCCTGTAACTGACCCAATACGTAAATCTTCAGTTGATTGCGGGGATGTCAGTTTCCCGCTGTTTTAGGCGGATTCTTGAACGTCAGGGCAAAGATGATGATGACGACGCAGGCCATGAATGCGGGCACGAGCCAGACTGATTTCCAAAGGTCCGTGATGGTGCCGGCGGCGGCAAGATCCTGGTAGTGCTTCACGACCCGGCCCGAGATTTCGGCGCCAATCAGCATGCCCACGCCGTAGTTGATGAAGGCGAAGAATCCCTGCACGCTCGCCTGGATCCTTTTGGGTGCGGTGTTGTTCATGTAGATCTGGCCGGTGACAAAGAAGAAGTCATAGCAGATGCCGTGCAGGACGATGCCCGCGTAGTACATCGACACGAGCCCCGTGGGATTGCCGAACGCGAACAGGAGGTAGCGGCCGAACCAGGCCAGCATCCCCGCCAGCAGCATTTTCTTCACGCCGAGCCGGGCGAAGAAGAACGGCATGACCAGCATGAAAATAACCTCGGACGCCTGGCCCATGGTCATCTTGCCGGCGGCGTTGACAATGCCTTTCTCGTTCAGGAAGAAATTCGTGAAATTGTAGTAGAAGGAGAGCGGGATGCAGGTGAGCAGGGAGCCGATGACGAACACGGCGAAGGACCGTTCCTTCAGCAACCCCAGGGCATCGAGGCCGAGCACATCCCGGATGGTTACCCGGTGTCCCAGCGATTTGGGTGGGGTGGCCGGCAGGGCAAAGGCGAACAGGCCCATGACCACGGAGGACGCGGCGGCGATTTTCAGGGGGATGGCGGTGGCCTCGATTTTCAGGAAACCGACAAGCAGTCCTGCGGCGATCCAGCCGAGCGTGCCGAATACGCGGATTGCAGGGAATTGTTTTCCGGGGTTTTCCATCTGGTTGAACGAGATGGCGTTCACCAGCGCCAGGGTGGGGTTGTAGCAGAGGGCATAGACGAGCAGGATCCAGAAAAGAATGCCGGGCTCCGTCACCAGCGAGGCATAGTAGAGCGCTCCGGCACCGGCCAGGTGCAGCACGCCCAGAACTTTTTGCGCCGAGAAGAACCGGTCGGCAATCATGCCGACCAGGAATGGCGCGAAAATCGCGCCCCAGGGAAACGTGCTGTAGGCCCGCCCGATGAAGTCACCCTGGAGGTTCAGGCCCTTTCCCAGGTAGGTCGACAGCGTCACGAACCACGCGCCCCACACGAAGAATTGCAGGAACATCATGATCGACAGGCGGGATCGCACGTCCAAAGTCAGTTTGCCGGTTATTGTATTCATTTAGGATTTCCCCAGGATTTTAAGTGCGGATTTTATGTCGCCCATTCTGTTGCTGCCTGCTTCCCGCTCGATCGCAAAGGCACCCTTGAATCCGGCCGCGCGGAGTCCTCTGAGAAAGGCTTTTCCGTCCACTTCACCCTTTCCCCAGGGAACTTCCGCTCCCCACTCCCCGCGCTTTTTCGATTTTTTGGCGTCCTTGATGTGCACATGGCGTATCCACGGGCCGAGCGTTTTGACCGCTTTCACCGGGTTGCCTTTTCCGTAAAGGATCATGTTGGCCGGGTCGAAATTGATTCCGAGCGCGGGGTGATCCATGTCCACGAGGAATTTACGCATGTCGGCGGCAGTTTCCTGCCAGGTTTCCATGAGTAGGGTAAGCCCCCGGTTCAAGGCGATATCGGCCAGGTCGCGCATACGGCGG
>JBAXRC010000574.1:0-1741 GCA_037131415.1 bacterium
AAGCGGCATCGGGATGCGCCAGGGCAAGACTCACCACCACACATCCGCTTCCCGTGCCAATATCCACAACAGTAGGACGAGCTCCCACCCGAAGCGGCGCACAGGCCAGGACGGCATTCACCAGCGACTCGGTATCGGGCCGTGGAATCAAGGCGCGCTTGTCAGTTTTGAAGCGGTGCCCCATGAATTCGGTGTCGCCAACGACATATTGAAGGGGCTCTCCTGCGCCCAAGCGCTTAATCCCCCCGCGCAAGGAAACAAGCTGATCCTCCGGAATCAGAGACTCAAACCGGAGATAAAGGTGCAGGCGCGGACTTTTCAGGACATGGCTCATCAACTGCTCCATCACCAGGCGGGGATTCTCGACCCCCTTCCCGGCCAGGTAATCCGCGCCCGATTGCAGGACCTCGATGAGCTTTTTCATCCCTTTTCGGACGCCATTTCCTTCTGGATCCGCAATTCCATGTCATGATCCTGAAGGGTCTGGATCAAGCCGTCAATCTCCCCCTCCATGAACCGGTTCAAGGTATAGATGGTGTAGTTGATACGATGGTCCGTCAGCCGGTTCTGGGGGAAGTTATACGTCCGGATCTTCTCGCTGCGATCACCCGATCCGATCTGGGTGCGGCGCATGTTCCCGCTTTTCTCCTCTTCCTGGCGTATCTGGAAATCACGCAGGCGTGCCTTGAGCACATTCAGGGCCTTTTCCTTGTTCCGGTGCTGTGACCGCTCATCCTGGCTCTGCGCCACCAGCCCGGTCGGAAGATGGGTGATGCGGATGGCGGAATAAGTGGTGTTGACCCCCTGCCCGCCCGGTCCCGAGGAACAGAAGATATCCACCCGCATTTCATTGGCGGGAATCTCAATATCGTCCACCTCATCCACCTCCGGCAGAACAAACACGGTGGCGGCGGAGGTATGAATCCGGCCGGAGCCCTCGGTGGCCGGCACCCGCTGCACGCGATGGCAGCCCGATTCGTATTTCAGGAACTTATACGCCTGGGCGCCCGTGACCGAAAACACCATTTCCTTGAAGCCGCCGAGGCTTGAGGGGCTGGCGTCAATGATGGAAATCTTCCAGCCGCGTTCATCGCAGAAACGGTTGTACATCCGAAAGAGGTCACCGGCAAAGAGGCCGGCCTCGTCGCCACCCGTCCCGGCCCGTATTTCCATGATCACATTGCGGTCATCATTCGGATCAGGCGGCAACAGCGCCTCCTGCAACTCCTTTTCGGCCGCCGGAAACGCCTTTTCCAAACCAGCCACTTCCTCAACCGAGAGCCCCTTCAAGTCAGGATCGGCGTCATCGGCGGCGAGCAGGGCACGTTGCTCATCCAGATCGCGCGTCACGCGGAAATAGATATCCGCCTTATCCAGGATTTTGCGGAGGCGAAAATGCTCTTTCGTGGCCTCCCTGAATTTGCGGGGATTGGCAGCCAGTTCCGGATTGGAAAGCCCCGCCTCCAACTCCTTCAATTTGGCATCCAGCCTGTCGATATAGGATTTTTCAATCATTATAAAAACCTGCCAGCCTGTACCCCGAACCCTGCCCCTGAACCCCAAAAGAAAAAGGCCGGAATCCCTTTCGGTATTCCAGCCTTTCCCTGACGGACAACAAACTACTTCTTGGCGTAGCGTTTCTTGAACTGCTCAACGCGACCCTTGGCATCCACCATGGCCGTGCGGCCGGTATAGAAGGGGTGGCAGACCGAGCACGTATTCACATGCATCGCCTTCGCCG
>JBAXRC010000575.1:0-1736 GCA_037131415.1 bacterium
GAAACTTGCACCGGTTTTTCCGAGTCGCAACCCGTTGAATCGCATCAGGAAAAGTTGCCTACCCCTACGACAACCGTGTCGGGTGTGCGCTATTACGGCTACCGCTACTACCTGCCGGAAGTCGGGCGGTGGCCATCACGGGACCCTATTGGTGAAATTGGATGGTGGACTATTTATAAGATGAAAGCGCCATCGCTTCAATTACTGCGAATGATTACTACAGTAGTGGTCAAGAGCGAGCCAGCAGCATATTTGTTGTTATTCAACTCGCCAATAGATCGATATGATGCAAATGGACTTGTGGGTTCCTGTGTGTGCTCTTCAGGCTCGCATTCTGGAAAGAAAGGAAAGCCGGGGTATGCACCAACGGTTAATGGTTGCGGCGCTGCGAATGGTGCCGCTGGGCAACTTGTCCCAAATGATCCCATGAGTGCTTTTCCGCCCCATTTTTCTTGTCCATTCACAGATGCATGCAATAACCATGATTTGTGTTATGGATGGTGCAACTCTGATAAAAGCACTTGTGACTATAATCTTTATCAAGCAATTCAAGGGGCGTGTCTTACTTGTTATGAGGCACATTTCCCGTGGTGGAATCCGCTTGGATGGATTTGGCTTGGCGACTGCGCATCGTTGGCGGGCATTTATTATGCAGCGGTTTCAGCTGGTGGAGGCTCTCCCTTTAATGACGCCCAAAATGAAGCTTGCGAACCTTGTTGTTGCCCATAATGAAAAAAGAAATCTTGTCCTGTATTCTTGTGGCTTTATTCTTTTTGACTGGATGTGGTGAGCGCCGTTTTTGGCTGTCATCCCCTCCCGATTACCGCGCAGATCACCTCGCCGAGGTTTCGGTTATTTGGGAAAGGCCCATGCCGGAAAGCAATATCGTTGAGGTCGTCTCTTGGACTACTACAAACCAACTTGTTTTGCTCGACATGCAAAAAATGCTGAGCGCGAGTGCATGGCGAAGTCTATCGACGCTTGTAGTATATCATCCCACGAGAATTTTTCTTGTGACGCAAAGTGGAGAGGAATGGGAGATGCACATGTTTGGGTTTGATCAGCCACGAGAACTCGCGATGTATAATCGGAAAGACATTGGTAAATCGGGCGTAATTTCATGTGGCCCAACATTTATCAGTAATCTTATCACAAATATGAGTGCCGAAAAAGGATACCTTGTGGATTTGACTTCTGATTTTATGCATCGCGAAAAGTGGGCCAGCGCTTCTCGAGTTTGGGCGGAGTCAGCGGCAAAACTTTCAGCACGATTCCCTTGGATAGATGGTTCTAAAAAAGGGCATTTGTAACAAGCCCGTCCTGAACGAGGACTGCCCTTAGAATAAAGATTAACGGAAGGCATGATGAGCGAGGAAACGACGCAGATAATGACCGAACGTGATTTTGTTGTTTTTCTTGGACAGATTGCGGGAAAACTTCGTGATACCGATTGGGAGCCGTCAACCGATGACCTGTCGGAGAACTTGTACTGCATGGCTGAACATCTTGATAATACGTCTTCAACGGATACGAGGGACGGGATGACGTGGGACATGATTGCCGCGATGATCCTGGCGGGGATGAAGAAGACAAAAGCCTATCAACATCGCGTTGAGCCAGACGCCAGTTAATCGCTATGGTCTTCCGGGCCGCGATATTGACTCAACACTGACCACTCCGCCGCTGTCATGCGCCGTGCTGGAAAAGGCCACGGCGCACGCCAGCGGCTTCGTTAC
>JBAXRC010000576.1:0-1727 GCA_037131415.1 bacterium
ATGGCATGGAACGCTTTCTCTTATCCCTACGGCATTTCACATTACAATTCTCCTTGCAGGGATGCCCCATTCAATTTTCTTGCGATTGAAGGCTGGGGAAGCTACGCTTCGTCCTCTTTTTATACAAACAGGCAGGTGAACGATGTTCTCAACGATGTTGAAGGCGAAAATACATGGCGCCCGGGTGACGGGAGCCAATCTGGATTACGAAGGCAGTCTGACGATTGACCGGGATGTGATGGACTACGTCAAGATCCTGCCTTACGAGAAGATTCTGGTGGCGAACCTGGAGAACGGGAACCGCTTTGAAACCTATGCCATTTCCGGTGAGCGCGGAAAAGGCGAGATCTGCCTGAACGGTGCCACGGCGCATTTGGGCAAGGCCGGCGACCGGCTGACGATTTTCACCTTCGGCCTGGTTCCGACCGATCAGGCCCTCCAGATCCGGCCCCGCGTGGTGCGGCTGGATCCGAAGAACAAGATCGAAAACGGGCTGTGCCCCATTTGAAGAGAGTATTCAGTTTTCAGTGTTCAGAGTGAATACGAACTGATGGAAAGTATTCAGTATTCAGGCGGTTTTCTGAATACTGGCTTCTGAACACTGAACACTTTACCTAAGCCGCCGGTTCCGCCACTTCATCCAGTGAGACCCGCTGGGCAACGACCATGCTTTTGGTGACGTGAAATTCGCGGATATTTCCGCGTTTTGGAACCTCGAACATCACTTCCAGCATCAGATGCTCCAGAATGGCCCGAAGTCCGCGTGCGCCGGTTCCCTTTTTCGCGGCCAGGCGCGCCATTTCCCGCAGCGCGGTATCGGCGAAGCTAAGCTTCACATTTTCCATGGCCATCAGTTTCTGGTACTGGCGGATCATGGCGTTTTTCGGCTCGGTGAGCACTCGCATCAGATCTTCCTCGCGGAGGTGATCCAGGGTCGTGACGACGGGCAGGCGTCCGACGAACTCGGGGATCATTCCGTATTTCATGAGATCCTCGGGCTCCACCCGGCGCTTCAGGTCCTCGACGACCGTCTTGACGCCGGTCTCGGCAAAGCCCAGTGTTTGCTTGCTCACGCGCCGGTTCAGGATGTCGTCCAATCCCACGAACGCTCCGCCACAGATGAACAGGATGTGCTCCGTATTGATCTTGAGGTATTCCTGTTGGGGATGCTTCCGGCCGCCGCCCGGGGGCACGCTGGCGGTGGTTCCCTCGATGATTTTCAGGAGGGCCTGCTGTACCCCTTCACCGGAAACATCGCGGGTGATCGAGACGTTCTCGGTCTTGCGGGCGATCTTGTCGATTTCGTCAATATAAACGATGCCGCGTTCGGCCCGGGCCACATCACCGTCGGCCGCCTGGATCAGGCGCAGGAGGACGTTCTCCACATCTTCTCCAACATAACCCGCCTCAGTCAGGGTCGTGGCGTCCGAGATGCTGAATGGCACATCCAGACAGCGGGCAAGCGTCCTCGCCAGGAGCGTCTTGCCTGTTCCGGTCGGCCCGATGAGCAGGATATTGCTCTTTTCGATTTCGACATCCTTGAAGGCCTTGATGGCATCAGCATGCTCCCCTTGCTGGAGCCGTTTGTAATGGTTATGGACGGCCACCGCGAGAACCTTCTTGGACTGTTCCTGTCCGATGACATACTGGTTCAGGAAGTCATAAATCTCGTGGGGTTTGGGAACCTTGGAGAGTCCTTCCGCCTTTTTCAGGGCGGGGGCCGGGGG
>JBAXRC010000577.1:0-1727 GCA_037131415.1 bacterium
GCCCTGAACCGCTTGACAACTTCATGGAACTTGAACGTCACGCCTTCACGAGTACTCATGTCATGCCTCCCTTTGCCGACGGGGCGTCGCGATACGGCTCCCAGTCGGGCTCGTTTTCAAAAATCCACCGGTAGTAGTCCTTCGCCGTGAGGTCGGCGCCCGCCGCCTCGTCGACAATCACCCGGCAGGCCGGATGCAACTGGAGCGCGGACGCCGAGACCATCGAGGTCACGGGACCCTCCACCGCCTTCGCCATGATGGCCGCCTTCCTGGGGCCGGTGGCCAGGAGGATGATCTCGCGCGCCTCGAGGATCGTCCCCACACCCATCGTAATCGCCCGCCGGGGCATCCGCTGCGGTTCATCCCCGAACAGGGTCGAGTTGACGGCAATGGTGCCGGGGGTGAGGGATTTGTCACGCGTTCGGGAGCGCAGGGAGGACAAGGGTTCATTGAAGCCGATATGCCCGGTCTCGCCGATTCCCAGCAACTGAAGGTCAACGCCGCCCGTGCTGCGGATCAGGTTCTCATAGCGCTCGCACTCCGCCTTCAGGTCGGTCGCCAGCCCGTTCGGCAGGTGCGTGTTGCGCCGGTCGATGTTCACCCGGCTGAACAACTTCTCGTTCATGTAATAGCGGTAGGCGCAGGGGTCGGTGGGTGCCAGCCCGACATACTCGTCCAGGTTGAAGGTCCGGCACAGGGAAAAATCCAACCCCTCCTCCCGGTGCAGGCGGGCCAGTTCCGCGTAGAGCCGCTCCATCGTCCGGCCCGTGGCCAGCCCCAGCACGGAGTCGGCCTTCCGGCGCAGCTGGCACGCCACGAGTTGGGCCGCCAACCGGGCGGCAACCTCCTCGTTCTGGCGGATAATGACCTCCATTGACCCCTCCCCTTTGGTTACAGGCCGAACTCCTTGGCGTGATCCGGCGACGCAAGAAGAACCGGCTTGTCGGCCATTTTCTGGCGCAACGCCTCGATCTCCAACTGGCCATCGGACAGCGGCATCGCCACCTGGCCGCCTTCCACCGCCGAGCGGCACATCCCCATCATGATGTCAAACCCCTTGCAGGCGCTGTCGAAATTACAGCTGTGCGCCTTCCGGTCGTCATCCAGCCAATCGGCCATTTCCTGAACATAGGGAGGCATGTCGGCCGCGTAATCCATGGCGCCACCGCCCGACACCGCCCCGGCCTTCGTCACCGCGCGCCAGCCGCCGTTGGTCAGCACCTCGGCAAAGCCCTCATCGCCCATCACGTGAATACGGTTCCGGCCCCACCATTTCGCCACCTCGGGAATATTGGGCGCACCGGCCCCGGTCTCGACAATTCCGCGCACCCCATTGGCAAACTGGATGACGCCCGCGATATAGTCGGGCGAGGGATGGTTGTCCTTGAGTTTGCCGCGTCCCGCCGCCTGGGCCATCACCCAATCAGCATCGACATTGCCGTTGTACCACCGCATATAGTCAATCAGATGCGACATCATGTGCATCATCCAGCCCGGGCTCGTGGCGTAAATCGTGTGGATCTTCCCGAGCGCCCCGCTGTCGACCAGCTCCTTCACCTTGCGGTAATGGATCCCGTACCGGTGCTGATGGCTCACCACCGTCTTGATCCCGCTGCCGGCAAGCATCGCCTTGATCTCCAGGGCGGCCTTGCTGGAATCGGCCACCGGCTTCTCGAACGCAATCATCTTGACGCCGCACTCCACCCCGATCTTGATCAGGGGAACAC
>JBAXRC010000578.1:0-1724 GCA_037131415.1 bacterium
ACTCTTTTCCTCCACCTTGGCTTGAGGCGGGGGAGTGACTGGCTGGGGTTCCTTTCCGCAACCGGCAAGCGTCATGACAATCGGCAAGGCTAGGATGTATGGTGGAATGATCGATTTCATGAGTTAGTTTTATCAAAAAATCTTCAGGGACAAACTGAAAATATGGGTTTGTCGTCCAAGATCATCCTCTTACTGCCTAATCGTAATCGTGATCACTACCGGGGCAGAGTATTACGATTAGGATTTCAGTGGCGTCCCCGTGGACTTGTGCCACGGGTCGCAAAAATGGCCGGTTCCCGCCACGTAAGGTGGCGGGGCACCCCCCCCTGTAACTGCCCCACGCCATAGCACCTAAAAAACGGTTTTGTTTTGGTAGGAAGCTGTTAAAATCCCCCCCTTCATGGCCCCAGACGGGGCTGAAAAGCGAGCTTATCGCAGAAATAAGAAAATGGGCGCTGCACAGGCAAAGTTATTGGTAACGAGTTGGAGCACAATTCGTTACGAACTATTGAATACTCGTGTTTCAGACCTCAAATTGCAGATTGAGGGTTCTCCGGTTGAGCCTTTGATCCGGCAGATCCAGAGGGAGCTTGAGGCTAAAGGTATCAAGTTCATGCCGACTTTTTATCTTACCGATAGCTGGGGTTGTCCTGATGAGGTTCCCGCCGTGGGGATTCCCTTTTATCTGGCTGACCGCCGATTGTCCCGTATCGAGGAGGAGCAGACCGGGGAGATTGAAGATGTCCGCACGACCATGATGTATTTGCGTCATGAGGTGGGACATGCCCTGAACTATGCCTATCGGTTATGGGAAAAGCCGGGATGGGCTGATGTTTTCGGAAAATTCTCGAAACCCTATCGGGATGTGTTCCTGCCGGATCCGTCCAGTCGGGATTTTGTCCGTCATCTGGTTCACAGTCAGTACGGCAGGAGCTATGCCCAGAAGCACCCGGATGAGGACTTTGCCGAGACCTTCGCAATCTGGCTGACTCCCCGCACCGCCTGGCGTCGTAAATACCGGTTCTGGCCGGCACTGCGGAAACTGACCTTTGTGGCGACGCTGATGCGCGGGCTCCGGCGACGCCCCCTTCCCGATGTGGCGCAGGGGCCTTTGGTGAATCCGGTTGAAGAGATGACGATGCCGCTGGCGGAGCATTACGGCCAGCGTGCGGAACGGTACCGGGCGGCGGCGCAGGGGTATGTGGATGACAAACTGGGGCAGGTATTTCCTCCCGTCAGGGCGAAGGGGCAGATGCCCGCCTGCCTGTTTATCCGGCGACATACGAAGAAGCTTGCAGCCGCCATCAGTGTCTGGTCGGGTCTTGATGTCGAGGAAGTGGGGACGATCATCGAGAAGCTGGATGACCGGGCCAAGTTTCTTAATCTCAAGATGCCACGCCGGAAAGGTGGCGAGAAGCTCATGGAGATCACTTCACTGGCCACTTCCCTTGCCAAGGATTTCGCGTATACGGGCCGGTTTACGGGCTAAATCAGATCATCTGAACGCCGGTGTCGAACGAGGGGCCTTCCATGGCGATCTTGACAATCTGCTGGAGGAGCTGCTTGTAATTCAGGCCGGCCTTCTCGGCGGAACGGGCGAGCGCGACGCTCTCATCCAGTGAGGGATTGCAGTTTACTTCCAAAACGCGGGGTTGGCCGACTTCATCGAGCCGGATATCCACGCGACCGTAGCCCCAGCCGCCGACAGCCCGGAAGGCGCGCAA
>JBAXRC010000579.1:0-1712 GCA_037131415.1 bacterium
TCATATTCCAGACCGTGGGTAAAACCACGCACAACCTGGCCGCCAAGGCGGTTGGTGAATCCGTGGCCAGTGTGCTGGGACCGCTGGGGCAGCCGACCCATATTGAAAAGTTTGGAACGGTGGTTTGCGTGGGCGGAGGAATCGGGGTCGCCCCGCTGCACCCGATTGTCAAGGGAATGAAACAGGCAGGAAACCGGGTCATCGTCATTGTGGGCGCCCGAAACCGCAAGCTGGTGATCCTGGAGGAGCAGATGCGCACCCTTGCGGATGAATTCATCGTTTGCACGGATGACGGCTCGTATGGCCGTAAGGCACTGGTTACGGAGCCCCTCAAGGAAATCTGCGCCCGGATTCCGAAACCGGAGTTGGCGGTGGCGATCGGACCGCCGATCATGATGAAGTTTTGTGCTGAGGCGACCCGCCCGTTCGGGGTTCCTACCCTGGTTTCGTTGAATACCATCATGATTGATGGCACGGGGATGTGCGGGGGGTGCCGGGTGACGGTTGGGGGTCAGACCAAGTTTGTCTGTGTGGATGGCCCTGAATTCGACGGGCACAAGGTGGATTTTGACAATATGATGCAGCGGCTGAAGGCGTACCGCAAACATGAGGATAATGCCCATCATCAATGTCATTTGGATGCGGAGATTCACGCCAAGGAGCAGAGCCTTTCATGAGCCACATTACGCCTGAAGCGTTGGCGGAAGCCGCCCATCGTGAACTGGAACTTATTTTGAAGAAAACTGCACCCCTGACTCCCAAGGAACGAATTTCCATTCCGGTGCAGGACATGCCGACGCAGGACCCTGAGGTGCGGCGGAAGAATGTCCAGGAAGTGGCCCTTGGATACACTCCGGAACAGGCCCGGCTGGAATCCATGCGCTGCCTTCAATGCAAGAATGCCCCCTGTGTGCTGGGGTGTCCTGTGCGGATTGACATTCCCGGTTTTCTGAAAGCCGCGGCGATGGGGGATTTTTCAGGCGCATGCCATGTGATCAAGAGGAACAGTCTCTTGCCGGCGGTTTGTGGACGGGTCTGTCCACAGGAAGTGCAATGCCAGGAACATTGCACGGTGGGCAAGTCGCTGAAAAGTGTGGATAAGGCCGTCTCCATCGGACGTGTGGAGCGATATGTTGCCGATCTGGAGCGTGAAAGCGGGAAAACGGTTCCTTTTGTGGTCAAGCCCGCGACGGGCAAAAAAGTGGCGGTCATTGGATCCGGCCCGGCGAGCGTCACCGTGGCGGCGGATGTTCGCCGCGAGGGGCATCAGGTGGTGATGTTCGAGGCCTTTCACAAGCCGGGCGGTGTCCTGGTCTATGGCATTCCCGAGTTCCGGCTTCCCAAGGCGATTGTGCAGAAGGAGATTGACGCCCTGCTGGCGATGGGCGTGGAAATCAAGACCAACTTTGTGATTGGGCGAACCCGAAAATTAAAGGCGTTGATCGAGGAGGACGGATTTGATGCGGTATTTGTCGGCACGGGAGCCGGGCTGCCCAAATTCATGAACATTGAAGGGGAGAACCTGGTCGGTGTTTTTGCGGCCAATGAGTATCTGACCCGCGCCAACTTGATGAAGGCCTATGATTTCGAGCGGGCTGACACCCCGATCTACAGGGCGGGTCGGGTGGCAATCCTGGGCGGGGGCAATGTGGCCATGGATGCGGCACGCACCGCCGTGCGGTTGGGCGCCGCGGAAGTGCATGTCATCTACC
>JBAXRC010000580.1:0-1704 GCA_037131415.1 bacterium
AGCGTGGCGGCCATCAGGACATTTTCCGTGGCCGTGACGCTGGCCTCGTCCAGAACCATGGCGGCCCCCTCCAGTCGCTTGCGACGGAAGACGAAATGGTGCCCGCCGGTCACCTCGATGCCAAGCGCCTGCAGTCCCTGGAAATGGGTATCCAGCCGCCGCCGCCCGATCACATCGCCTCCGGGTGGGGAGAGCGTCACGCGTCCCAGCCGGGCCGCCATCGGGCCCGCTAGCAGGATCGAGGACCTGACCTTGCGGCAAAGGTCCTCGTCCAGCTTGCTGCGACGCAGTCCCTTGGCACAAAGCGTGACCACATGGTCTTTCCGCGAAATCTCCACGCCCAGCGCTCCGAGCAACTCGAGCATGGTCCGGACATCGTCAATCAGCGGCACATTCTTCAGGATGACCGGTTCATCCGTCAGGACGCACGCGGCCAACATGGGAAGAACGGCATTCTTGTTGCCTCCTGGAACATAGGTTCCGCTCAGCCGCCTGCCGCCGCGTATGATGAATCGGCTCATAAGATAAAAAGGGCAGGGTTCGGGGTTCGGGGTTCGGGTAATACTTTCATTATTCTTCGTTTTATCAAGTAGCGCATCTAGTCTATTCGTTCTCGAGGTGGGCCGGGCTCTCCGAGCACGGCCGGTCCGTTCATGTACCGCCCAGTCACCTGACGCCGATCGGAGATTGGCGTCCACCTGTCCCGGGTAGACGCTGAACCCCGACTCCTTTCCGTGTTAACCCAGCACTTCCTTGGCCAATTTCACGACATTGGCGGTGGTGTAGCCGAACTTCTCGGCGAGCACCTTGGCCGGAGCCGAGGCGCCGTAATGATCCACGGTGAGTAACCGGCCCTGGCAACCCACGTACTTACGCCACCCGAAGGAGCAGCCCGCTTCAATCCCCACCCGCTTCTGGCACTCGTGCGGCAGCACCTGCGAGCGATACTCCGCGCTCTGCTTCTCAAACAAATCCCACGAGGGCATACTGACAACGCGGACATTCTTGCCTTCCTTGGCAAGCTCCTTCGCCGCATCCAGGGCCAGGCTGACTTCCGATCCCGTTCCAATCAGGATCAGCTCGGGCATCCCGCTCCCGCTCTGCCACAGCGTATAGGCGCCCTTCTCCAGGTTCGAGGCCGCCGGATGCACGGTCCGGTCAATGACCGGAAGATTCTGGCGGGTCAACAACAGCAGGGTTGGCCCGGTGGTGTTCTTGAGCGCCGCCAGCCACGCCGCCACGGTTTCCGTAGGATCGGCCGGGCGGATCACGGAGACATTGGGCATGCAGCGCCAGCTGGCAATCTGCTCAATGGGCTCATGGGTCGGGCCATCCTCGCCCACGTAAAAGCTGTCATGCGTGAACACATAGATCACCGGCAGGTTCATCAACGCCGAGACCCGGATAGTCGGCCGGCAGTAATCCGAGAACACGAAGAACGTTGAGCCGTACACGCGGAACCCGCCATGCAACTGCATGCCGTTCAGGATGGCGGACATGCCCAGCTCGCGGATTCCGAAGTGCAGGTTGCGTCCCTCGAATTTTCCGGGAACAACCGAGGCAAAGCCGTCCAGGAAGGTCTTGGTGCTGGGCGCGAGATCCGCTGAGCCGCCCACAAGATACGGCAAGGCCTTGGCCAATTTCTGGATCACTGCATGGGACGCGTTGCGCGTGGCTACCGGCTTGGCCGGATCGAATACCGGC
>JBAXRC010000581.1:0-1699 GCA_037131415.1 bacterium
CGTCCTACTTGCCCAGATCCACGGCAACAAGAACCCCTTCATGATTGCGACAGTGCACGACGCCGCGGCACAGGACGGGGGCGGTCCAGCAGGTTGGCTCCAACACCTTGCGGGCCACCGAAACCGCCTCATATTTTTCAGGCGACGCCTTGATGATGAACAAATCCCCCTTCTCATTCAGGGCAATGAGATGTCCCGCCGCCACGCAGAGCGAGCCGAATCCAATCTTCTGGCTCCACTTCTCGACGCCCGTGTTGAAATCAACGCACTTCAAAGTCCCGTTCCCGGCGTTCCCGTCAAACCCATAGAGAAACCCGTTGAGAAGCACACAGCTACTGAAGTGGTTCTTCATGGCCTTGTTGTTCCAGACCACCTTGGGCTCCGGCCCGCGAACATCAAGAACGGCCCCGGCGGAGTTATAGCCCGAGGAGATAAAGATACGCCCATCGGACACGATGGGATCGGCGGCATTGACATCATAACTGGTATGCCAGGGATACGACCATAGCTTCGTCCCGGTTGCCAGGTCGACCCCGTAGAGGCCCTTTGAGCTGAACAGGGCGAGGCACTCTTTCCCGCCAAGCGTGAACTCAACCGGAGCGGCGTAGCCCGCGACCCCACCGGGGCTGGCCCACACCTTGGCGCCCGTGTTCCGGTTCAGGACCACACCGTATTCACCGGCGTTGACCAGGATCTTGTCACCCTTGATCACCGGGGAGCCCGCGAAGCCCCAGCCCAGAGGCTTGGCGTCGAATTCCTTCATCAAGTCCTTGCTCCACTTCACCGCACCGGTCCCCGCATCGAGGCACAGCAACAGCCCTTCACGGCTCAGGGTATAGACCAGACTGCCATCCGTGGCCGGCGTGGCGCGGGTGCCGGGATAACTTCCGGCATCGCAGGGATAGGAGTGCGTCCACAACACCTTGCCATCCTTGAGGGAGAGGGCATACACCCTGTCCTGGTTATCCTTGTTTCCCATGGTAAACAACCGGTCGCCCTTGACGGCAACGGCGGAATAGCCCTTCCCGAGCTGGGCGGTCCACAGGAGTTTGGCCCCGTTCTGGAGCGCCCGCGGATTCCATTGCGTTTCCTTTGAAATTCCGTCCCGATTCGCGCCCCGGAACTGGGGCCAGTCGAATACCTCAGCGCCCTGGACGCTGCCCGCCATGATCCAGCCTGCCACCAAACCCGCCATCGTCTTCCATTGCATAGCCGTGCTCCCCTTTATACTTTGTCCTGAAGTGAACATGCCCCCACCTGTGACCGGTAAGAGTACTCCCCGCCGGGTGATTGAACAATATAAAATCCATTTTCGCCCTTGATTCAAACCCATTATTCCTCTATTGGGCATTCATGAATATTAGCAAAACATCTTCACGGCAGACTCTGGCCCTGGTCTTCGCAATGATGGCGGTGTCCCCGGGAACCAGTCCCTCCAGCCAGGCATCTGACACCAACTCGAACCAGACCATCATCGTCTCGGCACGCCGCTGGACGGAACCGCTCCAGTCCGTTCCAGGCTCCGTCACCGTTCAAACCGCCGACACGCTCCAGTCCGGGGGCATTCGCGACCTGCGCGATGCGGCTCCCGCCGTGCCCAACCTGACGCTGGGCGATTTCTCGGTACGCCGCCTCACCTTTCCCTATATGCGGGGCATCGGATCGGGTCGCAACAACCCCGCCGTCACCACCGTTATTG
>JBAXRC010000582.1:0-1697 GCA_037131415.1 bacterium
ACTCCCGGGCTATTCCATAGCGCTGCTGACCGTGGGGGTTTAATGACTTGGAGTGGCGAAGCCGCGCCCTTCGAAGGGATGATGATCGGTTCTGAGTGGCGTACCTGGCAGGGATCGAACCTGCAACCTTCTGATTGTTTGCGTTTTTGAATTCTTTTGATGCAATCGTGCGTGACACCCGCTAATTCTAAAAGAGTAGGTCTGGCTTGAAGTTGGCGAGTGGTTTTTCCCGAACTTGGATTTTCGGTGGGAGTGTAAACAGCGCTTCCGCAGCTGATGGCGGGAATTTCTTCTTTGCGTCAGGTTTATTCCAGCTGATCTCAACGCCCCGTGGAAACGGGGTCGATGTTGCAAAGGACGTGATGACAATGAACAGGTTAAGCATCTTGAAATATTGTGTTTTTTCGGTACTGCTGGCGGGTCTGCTGCTGGTGCCGGGCCTGGCGGACGGTGAGGAGATCCACCCGTCGGCTGGTTGGCAAGCCAGCGATCCCACCTTGGCCGATACGGATGGCGATGGGTTGAACGACTTGCAGGAACGGATCGCCGGAACGAACCCGCGTGACGGTGCCGATTGCCTGAAGATGTTGGCACCGTCATGGAGTGGCGGGGTGGTTGTGCGATGGGCCAGTGCGAGCAACCGGGTGTACAGGTTGGACCGCAGCACGAATCTTGTTGGGTCGGCATGGGAGACGCTGAGCCCGTCCATCCTTGCGTTGCCGCCTATGAACGTTTATACCGACGAGGTCGCCAAAGGGCATGGGCCCTATTTCTATCGCGTGGGAGTGGTGCCGTAGCGATTGGCTGGTAAAGGATGTCAGGGCGAGGATGGGCTTGAACATCAAAACCAAGGTCGATGCAACTGCCGACATGGCTTCGGATGAAGAGCGGCTATTTGCATTTGAGGCGATTCGGGAACTGATGCTGAATGTGGCCAAACATGCCAAGGTCAAGTCGGTTGAGGTGTTGTTCAGTTCAATGGGTGCCAAACGGGTCAAGCTTCAGGGCAGGGACAAGGGCGTCAGTTATGAGCCAAAACAAAATCATAACGTGAATAGCCATTACGGTCATTTCAGCATCCAAGAGAGGGCGGAGTTGCTTAGAGGTCATTTTGAAGTGATCAGCCAATCCGGCAAAGGTACTTGTGCCACTTTGATCCTGATCTCATTAGCGTTCTTACAGTCCACGCCACTCGTCTCAACTGTAGGTTTCATGGTGTTTGGCTGAATGTTACAGGGTCAGCAGAGCAGGCTGAACGTCGTGGTGTTCAGTACGGTGGCAAGAACCACCACCTCATAATACTTCAAGGAATGTTTATCAGCCTCGACCAGGGCGATTTCAGCAGGGGTAACGTCAATCCCTGCAACCTGGAGCCGATCGGCAAGTTCCTGCCGTGAGAGACATGGCGAGACCTGTGCCCTGGCTTCCGCCAACTTCTTTCCAAAGGTTTTTTTAGTAGTCATGATGTGCAATATCATGACACACGATTGTTAGGCGAACGTGATGGGATGGCGAGAACTCTGTGTGCTTTCCACGGGGTCAATGCGATGCCGTAACCCTTTCCCCACGTGTGGAAAGGAGCAGTGGAGACTGTCGAGAGCTTCACGGTTCCGTCTGCTCCTTTTAACACGCGGGGAGGGGTGGCGAGCACATCAATTTCATCCTTGGTGGAAACCAGGGCCCGGCTGGTTCCCGGC
>JBAXRC010000583.1:0-1696 GCA_037131415.1 bacterium
GTGTCATGGAAGTTTAATGGATAAGAAACTTGTCCTGGTTCCTCCGATGACACGGAAAGCCAAGATGGCGATTCGTGACCGCGTCCACGTTCCGGGGGCGAGCTGTGCGGCCTGTCATGTCGGCATCAATCCCCAAACGCCTCCGCCCAGTCACAAGTTCAGTTGGACGCAGCGGCATGGAATGATGTCGGGCCAGGATGAAAAGGCCTGCACGGTCTGTCACAGCGAACCCTCCTGCAGGGCTTGTCATGAGGTGACGCAGCCAGCCTCGCATAATAATCTCTGGCGATTGAAGACGCACGGGGTTCAGGCGGCCTGGAACCGGCAGAAGTGCCTGGTCTGCCATGAAGTGGACTCCTGCACGACCTGTCATGCTGAAACCAAGCCCCAGAGCCACAATGCGGGCTGGAGAGATAGTCACTGCCTGAAGTGTCACACCAGCAAGGAACGTGGAACCGGCTGTGCCCTGTGCCATGAGGGGACGATTGACACACATCCGAATCCGCATCCCGGCGGCTTTCGTTCCTCGCACTGTAATTCGTGTCATCCGGGTTCCCCGGAAACGGCGCAATGCGGGGTTTGCCATGGCGGGGATATCGTGTCTGGTCACCCCAATCCGCATGCGGCCGGCTTTCGCGCGTCACACTGTAATTCGTGTCATGTGGGATCACCTGAGGCGAGGCAATGCGCCATTTGTCATGGTTCAGACGGGCATGCCAATCCCCATCCTGCGGGCTGGCGTTCCCAGCATTGCAACAGTTGCCATGCGGGATCGGAAGCGCAGGGATGTTCCCAATGCCATGAAGGTGTAACCAGTGTGGCGAATCATCCCGATCCCCATGGTGCGGGCTGGCGTGACCGGCACTGCTTCTCCTGTCATGCGAGCAGTTCTGCAAACGACTGTTCGCCCTGTCATCCCGGTGGGAATAGCACCATGTTGCACCAGAGCTTCTGGCCTTCGACTCATGACCGGTTTGGCTCCCATGGGAATTGCCTCTACTGCCACGAGCCGTAACTGAGGCGTATTTCAGGTTGTCCTGGACGTCCCCTATCGAGGTGCCGTGTTATCGAATCATTAACACCGGGCCACTGAGAGGGGGCGTTGCGAAGGTGGCCGGGGCGGCCGACCAGGATGAGCCGTATGTGTTGGTTGCGAAAGTGCGATAGCAGTAGGTCATCGCGGGGGTAAGGTTCCTGACGGTGTTGGAGAATGAGCCGGTGGCGGTCATGTCGCCCGCCGGCGCCACGTTCTCCCAAGCGCTGGGAGTTGTCGCGCCGGCATCGCTGTTGCCCCAGCAGAAAAATACGGTCGCCGTATCGCGTCCGACCAGGGTGAGATTACCGTTAAGTGTGGCGGAGATGGTGCTGATGTCAGTAGCACCGGTGTCGTTATTTACCGTCGGGGTAACCCTCAGAATTAACGTGTGGTCTGTCACCTGAAACAAACTGAAGTCCGCCTGGGTCACTCCGTCAATACGGATATACCCATTGGTGACCAGGTTGAGGTAGCTAGATTCAACCTGATTGGGGGAAGAGTAGGGACAGGGAAGAGTAGGGACAGGTTGTTTGGGGAAGAGTAGGGACAGGTTGTTTGAGGGAAGAGTAGGGACAGGTTGTTAGTATAGAATATTATTTACACCGCAATTAGATTAAGCTATAAGCGCCTCCATGACCCCGTGAAGGGGGAAGGAGGCGT
>JBAXRC010000584.1:0-1690 GCA_037131415.1 bacterium
GATGAGACCTGCGAGTTCAAGCTTGGCCAGGGGGTAGTTCTTATGGCGGGCCCAGTCGATGATGAAATCCCGTTTCTCCGGGGCGTACCCGATCATGAAGTCCACGGCGATTTCCGAGTTGATCTGGCGTTTCTTAAGGTATTCCCGGGCAGGCTGGGCATCGGGGGACTGGAGTAGGCACTTGTGGAAATAGGCGGCGGCCTCCTCGTTGATCGTCAGAAGGAGCGTTTTGTCTTCGGAAGGGCCGGCGCCTTTCTCGTATTGCAGCGTGATGCCCGCTTTCTCGGCGAGGATCTGGATGGCGCCCGGGAAATCGGTGTGCTCGTAAAGCATTACGAACTTGAAGACATCGCCGCCTGCGCCGCATCCGAAGCAGTGGAACATCTGGCGCTGCCGGTTGACGGAGAAAGACGGAGACTTCTCCTTGTGGAACGGGCAGAGGGTCTTGATCACGGTTCCCTTGCGGGGCAGTGTGATGTAGGAGTCGATCACGTCCACGATGTCACACCGAAACCGGATGTCATCAAGCACGGACTTTGAAACCATTCCCGCCATTATTCTTCCCACTTTTCACGGCGCCCGGCGCTGTTTTCCCTGGCCTTTTCGATGACGTTTTCGCCCCTCTCAACCCGGTTCATGATCGATTGGACGAGTTGGGTTTGTGTGCCCACCACTTCCCGCATGATCCAGGATTGCGGGCCGATCATGGCGGGGCGCCGCTCCGGCGGCAAGCATTCAATGAGCAGGAAGACGAGGGTGATGATCCCCGCCGCGGTCAATCCGCCGGCAATGGCGCCGCCAATCCGGTCCACCCAGGTGGTGAAGGTGATCTTCAGGACATACCTCAGGAACGTGTAGAGCAGGGTTATCACCAGGATCGGGACGGCAATCAGGATGATCATCGAGATGATGCGGGCATAATCGGCCGGCATGGCATATCGGGCGGCCAGCCAGTGCTGGCAGGGATCAAGGCCATTGACCAGTGCGGTCCAGGCGGAGAGTGCCATCAGAAGGAGTGCCATTTGTGCGGAGAGGCCGTGCTTGAATCCCGCACCCATGCTGATGAGAATGATGATGAGCGCGATGATGTCGGCACTGTTGAAACCTAGCAGTTCGGTCATGATGCCATTTCCTTGTCCTGGTTTCGTCTACTGATACTTGAGCCAGTTACGGATGTCTTTCGACTTGAGGCTGTCCGGTTGAAGTTTCAGGTAGATTGAGAGTTCCTTGCGGGCAAGTGATACCTTGGATTTGTCTTTCTTGTACAGAAGACCAAGAGCCAGGTGGGCATCGGCATGATCCGGATTTTTCCCGATGATGGTCGTCAATTGCTTGACGGCTTCGTCATCTTTACCTTGTTCCGTCATGACAAGCGCCAGCATGTAACGGGCATCCGTCATTGCCGGGGAGAGCTTGAGCACGGTTTCGAAGGAGGTGCGGGCGGCTTGAAGGTCCTGCCTTGTGCGATACAGGAGTCCGAGATTGAAATGGGCGCGCGTGAGACCGGGGTCGTTTCGGATGGCCCGCGTATATTCCTGCAGGGCCTTTTCATAGTTCCCTGCCTGATGGAATTGTGTTGCCAGCCGGCAGGCTTCCAGCGCTTCGGCTGGATTACGCGGCAGGGGCGGAGCGCTGGTGGCGGGCTCGGTGGTGGCAGGAGCGGGAATGCTGCGGGTTATGTGAGCCGGTG
>JBAXRC010000585.1:0-1689 GCA_037131415.1 bacterium
TGGCATCTCCGAGCAGCAATGTATTGGGAAAGCCATGTCCGGCCAGGGCCGCAGCGAGCGTTCTGGCATGGGGCTCGTCGGCATTTTCCCTCAATAATCGTTCCAGCTTCGAGGGACTGATCCCCTGAATCAGTTCCGCTGCGGAGTGTCCCCGCTGCGGGTTCATCCGCATATCGAGCGGCCCCTGGCGCTTCACGGAAAATCCACGCACCGGATTATCAAGCTGCATGGAGGAAACGCCCAGGTCGGCGAGGATCAGGTCCGCTCCGGCAATCCCCCCTGCCGTAAGGATCTTCCGGATTCCAGCGAAATTACAGCGCTGGGCGCTGAAGGTTTCCGGCCCGAATCCCAGGGCGCGCAGCCTCGCCTCGGTTTTGGGAAGCTCAACGGGATCGGCATCCAGGCCGATGAGCCTTCCTCCGGGCTGAAGCAGGGGAATGATTTCCCGCGCATGCCCGCCGTAACCCAACGTGCAGTCCACAGCGAGCTCCCCTGCCCCCGGATTCAAGACCTGCAGGATTTCCGCAACCATGATGGGACGATGCGTCCCGGCAGGGGTTTTTCCCGCCGCCAGAATTTTACTGATCGTCTCCGGATGCTCCTTCGGATCGAGCTCCTTGTATTTATCCTCGAAACGCCGGGGATTTTTTCCGGAATAGCGCTTCCGCCGCTGATGCGGCAGCGGATTGGCCACACCGTCACCGGGGTCACCACCGGCAGGCGGCAAGGAAATTAAGGTCTCTTTGAGGGCATTCATCCGAATACGCGGCTCCGATCAGTTCCCGTCCTTGAATAATCCGGACTGACACTACCACAAGGACAGCCCCCTGGGCGAGTGAGATGACTTGACGGTTCAGGGTCTTACTCGTACGCTATTATGAAACAAGGAGCCCTGTTATGAACAAAATCACATCACTTCTTTTGCTCAAATCAGATACCCATGATTCCCGGTCGGGATTCACCCTGGTTGAAATCCTGCTCGTGGTGGCCATCCTCGGCGTTCTGGCGGGTGTGGCGGTGGTCAACCTGACAGGACGAATGGACGCCGCCAACAAGCGGGCCTGCCGCGCCAGCATTGACGCGATCAGCACCGCCGTCAGCACCTACGAAATCGACAACGGGATCTTCCCGCAAGCCCTCCAGAACCTCATGACCAAGGGCAACGAGAGCAACTGGAATGGCCCCTACCTGAAACAGACGCCCACTGACCCGTGGGGCGCCCCCTTCTCGTATTCTGTCCAGGGCGGGGTCTACAAGATTTCGTCTGCAGGGCCTGACGGACAGGCGGGATCGGCTGACGACATTACCAACTGACCGGATGAGAGATTCCGCAGAGCATGGCACAACACGTCACCATAAGGGATTCACGCTCGTTGAAATCCTGATGGTTCTGGCAATCATCGGGATTGCCACGATTGTCGCCATGCCCTCCCTCGTCAAGTCCATCCGGGGAAACCGGCTCCGGATGGGTGCCCGCGCCGTGGTCATGGCCGGCACCTACGCCCACACGATGGCCATCCTGAGGAACCAGGAGATGAAGCTGGTTCTGGATCGGGAAGGAAACCGGGTTACCGTGGAACAGCTCAGGCAGGTGCCCGTGACACTCCCCTCAGACCAGGACTTCGCCGGCGCCCCCCTGTCCCCCGACAGCAATTCCGGAACGAATGAGCCCTCCCCCGGCACCGCACT
>JBAXRC010000586.1:0-1688 GCA_037131415.1 bacterium
GTCCGGGAGCACGCGGTTGTCCTTTGACCTGAACGAGCGGGATATTCTGGAATCCTCGTTTGGCGTGAACCAGCCGATTCCGGTGACCGTGGGTCCCCAAGGGGGGCTGACCACGCCGACCTGTGTATATTCGTTCAGCGCCACCGGGAAGGGGACGGCAAGCCGCAATTTCCATCGCTGGATGCGCCGGTACGGGATGCGGGATGGCGAACGTCTGCGCCTGGTGGATAACAATTCCTGGGAAGGGTGCGGCATGAACGTGTCGGAACAGGCCGTCATCGAAATGATGAAAATCAGCGCCGAACTGGGCATCGAGCTGTATGTCATGGATGATGGCTGGTTTGGGAATGAGGGCAATGCCAGGACGGGTGATTCGGCGGGGCTTGGCGACTGGCAGCTCAACCGGAAGCGGTTCCCGAACGGGCTGGATCCGCTCATCAAGGCCGGACGGGAGTTCAATATTGCCTTCGGGATCTGGTTCGAGCCTGAAATGGTCAATCCCCGGAGCGCGTTGTTCGTGAAGCATCCGGACTGGGTGATGCGCCTGCCGGGGCGTGAATTGGAACTCCAGCGCAACCAGGCCGTTCTGGATGTGGCCAATCCGGCGGTGCAGGATTTCATGATGAATGCGGTGGGCGACATTCTCAAGGCCTACCCCGGAATTCGCTTTGTAAAGTGGGACGCCAATTCCAACATCAACAACCCGTATTCCCCGTTCCTCGGGCCCGACCGGCAGGGGGAGATGCTCGATCGCTACATGACCGGCTACTATGGCGTGCTGGCGAAGCTGGTCGCCGCCTACCCTCAAATTGACTTCCAGGCCTGTGCCGCCGGTGGAGGCCGCTCCGACCTGGGGGCCATGAAATATAGCCACACGTTCTGGCCAAGCGACAACACGAATCCCGGTTATCGGCTCGGGGCGATCTGGAATTACTCGACCTGCCTGCCGGCGCTTGCCGCCACCTGCCACGTCACCCACGCCGGTGACTTTCCGCCCAAGTACCGGTTTGATATCGCCATGATGGGGCAGCTCGGCATGGAGGTGGATCCGCGGCGGGCGGAGAAGGGCTACCTGGCGGCGGCCAGGGTGGGGATTGCCGCCTACAAGCAGGTGCGTGAGATTGTGCAATTGGGCGATCAATACCGCCATGAGAACCCCGCTGATTCCCGGACCCCGTCGCTGAATTATGTGTCGGCGGATCAGGCCCGAGCCGTGATTCTGGCGTACCAGACGGGCGGCCTTCCGAAGGCCGTCACGGTCGCGAGTCCTGTGGCCGGACTGGATCCTGCGCGTGACTATCGCGTGTCCGAAATCAATTTGCCTCCCGGCGACGACACGCCGCGCCTCGCCCCGGGAGTCCGGCCGGTTCAGGCCGGTCGCGAGTGGATGAAACAGGGGGTCCCGCTGGTCTTCACCCGCCGGTGCGACAGCGCCGTGGTGGTGCTGGAAGCCGTGAAATCCGGATCGTCAGACCGGCTTTGAAAAAAACCGTGAACGAGGAGATGGTATGGCGCCCCAGTTTGTTTTTCAGACGCAGAACTTAACGAAGCAGTACAACGACAAGACGGTCTTCGAGAATATCAGTCTCTCCTTTTACTACGGCGCGAAGATCGGGATCGTGGGCGAGAACGGCTCCGGGAAGACTACCCTGCTCCGGATCCTGGCCGGGGTGGATGCGGATTATATG
>JBAXRC010000587.1:0-1667 GCA_037131415.1 bacterium
CGTCTCAGCCGTAAAGCTTAGCCCCGCCTCACGCATCCCACCCACCATCGCCCGCACGGTAAATGGGCAGGCCGTCCGCGCCACAAGAGCCTGGGCAAAATGGGAAAAAACGGCGATGGGAATATTGGCATCGGGATGCGCCTCGATAATGTCGCGCAGCACCATCGTGTCCCAATAGGTCTGCAACAGATCAACATGAACACGCTCCTCGGCATCCAGAAGACCCGGAAAACCACCCTGCTTCACATAGCGGCCCAAGGCCTTGCGCAGGTGCCCCTGCCCGCGGCTTGTCACCCCATCCGGCTCAATTCCATAGTGGCGGAGAAACTCCCGGAAGGAAAAGGGATAGAGGGTCACTGGCATGTTTTTGCCCCGTAAACTGCTGGCGATTTCACCGCTTAACAGACGGGAAGTGGATCCCGTGATCAGCACCCGATGCTGCGGCTCATCCAAGAGATGAAGGATGTAATCCTCCCAGCCTTCAATCCGATGGATCTCGTCAAAAACAAAAAACACCGTCTCCCGCCCCCGTTTTTCAGGATAAAGAGCGTAGTAAGCCTCATCGACGGAGGAAAGATCTGCCCTTTTCATATCACTCAACCGATGGTCGTTAAACTGTACGCGGCAGATGTCCTCAATATGCCCCCCCTGATCCAAGTGCTCTTGAATGAACTGATAGGTGCGGTAGGTTTTCCCTGATCGCCGCGCCCCCACAATGGACAGAGACATGTCGCGCACAAAGTGGAGGGGCCGATCCCGTATCGTCAGGCGCGGCAGAGGGCGGGTATGAAAATCGGCGATCAGTCGCTGAAGAATGCTTAAGGCCATCAATCTCCTTCTGCTCTTTAAACGAATACATATTCACATGAATGTGATTCGGAATCAAGAGCATAGTTGACTGTTCGATGTTCGGATTTGCCTTTGCCGGAGGGGGAGGAAGATGTTTAAAGCAGCCCTAAGGACTTCTTCTTCTCAAGGAAATCAATATCCACGGCATCGGAAGGCCGGTTCGCCCTCTTCTTGCTCTCCAATAAATCGGCCCCGGCCAGGCATCGCACGGAAACGCCCTCCTCCGTCTGGTGCACAACCGCACGCCGCTCAGCCTCATCAAAAGGAGGCAGACCGGGACCCGCCAAGTGAAACTGCAACACGCCCCACCGTGTCTGGTAGGTCTGCACAAAGCTCTCCCCGCGCGGCCCCATGGGAACCACCGGCACATCAATCTCCTCACCCAGAACCAGATTGATCAGGGCCATGTTTCCGGAATCCCGGCTGGGTATATAGAGATCCCAATCCATGGAAAAACGGGGACATCCTTCCAGCCGGACAGCCTGTCCGCCAATCACCAGATAACGGACACCCTGTTCATTGAACCGCCGGATCAGCTCGTCCATTGCGCCCCTCCCTGCTTGAGCAATTCATCCAGAAGGGATTGTTTCCAGGCATTGAGCTCGGCGTAGGTGTTGAAGCGGCGATGACCAAATTTCGGCAGATTCGTGATCCTGGGCAAACGAACAACCTTGCCTTCGCGCGCCCATATCTCGTACTTGCCGCTATAATCATCCGTGATCTTCATGGCGTGAGTATGGACAGCCCCGCCACATCAGGCAACTGAAAAACAGGGAGAGAGGGGAAAGAGGGGTCGGGGAAGAGGGCAGAGGGCGGAC
>JBAXRC010000588.1:0-1666 GCA_037131415.1 bacterium
CTTCCCAGACACCATGGCTGCCCGAGCGGGCGCTGGTGGAGGGCGGGACACGGGGCATCGGCTCCATGGGTTCCGGGTAGTTCACGATCATGCCGTCGAAGTTCCGCAGCACGGTATGCGACGGGCTTGAGGAGATGATGTAGTTGGGCAGCACGGGAATCTTGCCGCCGCCGTGCGGGGTGTCCACCACATAGGTCGGGATGGCCAGGCCGCTCAGTCGTCCGCGCAGGTATTCCATGATCTCGATGCCGCGGCTGATGGGGGTGCGGAAATGCTCCACGCCCCGGACCAGGTCGCACTGGAAGAGGTAATAGGGACGCACGCGCATCTTGACCAGGCCGCGGCACAGTTCCTCCATCACCTGCGGCGAATCATTGATGCCGCGCAGCAGCACGGTCTGGTTCCCGATGGGGAGCCCGGCGTTGGCGAGCTTGGCGCAGGCCGCGATGGCCTCGGGCGTGATCTCGTTCGGGTGGTTGAAGTGCGTGTTGATCCACACGGGGTGGTATTTGGAGAGCATCGTGGTGAGCTCGGTCGTGATGCGCTGGGGCAGCACAACCGGCACGCGCGTGCCGATGCGGATGATGTCCACGCTGGTCACCGAGCGGACCGCCGCCAGGATGCGCTCCAGCAGCGAGGTCGACATGGTCAACGGGTCGCCGCCCGAGATGATGACATCCTTGATTTCAGGATGGGCCCGCAGGTAGTTGGTGATGGTCTCGAGTTGCGGAACGCCGATGCACGACTCCTGATAGCCGGCGACGCGCTTGCGCGTGCAATGGCGGCAATACATGGAGCACATGGTGGTGGCCATCAGCAGGGCGCGGTCCCGGTAGCGATGGACCAGGCCGGGGACCGGCATGTCCTCTTCCTCTTCCAGCGGGTCGGCATGGAGGAAGTCGGGGGCGAACAGTTCCTGGCCCTGGGGGACAGCCATCTGGTAGACGGGATCCGACAGGTCGGTGGATTTGATCAGCGAGGCGTAATAGGGAGTGATGGCCATCGGGTATTTCTCAGCCACCCGCGAAATTCCCGTATTGGCGCGCAGGGAGGGAAAGAACTCGATCAGGTCATTGAAAGTGCGGATCCGGTTGCGGATCTGCCAGCGCCAGTCGTTCCATTTTGGATTGGCCCGGGGCTGGACAATTGGGGCAGGGGTTGAGGAGACCTGCGTTATACTCGCAGGTTCCTCGGTACTAGGCGGAGGTTCGTCGTTCGTTGTTACAACATCCTGGGACAAGTTTTCGTTGTTCATGAAAGTTCCTTCGTTTATTGCGTCATTACTGTCAACCATTAAGTGTCAAAATCAAAAAAGAAATTCCGCCGTTTGGTTCCCGGATCACCTCAGGAGTTGCGACGTGCCTGCCAGGAGCGACTGTCGCGCCTGGTCGAGGGAGTTGATCACGTCATGCTTGCTACTCAAGATGGAAAGGCTGGTGATCACCGAGCCGCACACGGCGGCGGCGAGGGTGGTGGCGATGCGCCGCGTCCTGGCGGGATCGGCGGGGGCGGGGAGTGCCGGGGCAAGCCGCTGTTCGATGCCCGTGATGTAGCGGGCGAAGGGCGCCTGGATTCCCGGGACGGCGGCGGGGCGCGTGGCCACCATGGTCTGGCCCTGGAGGAAGACGAGGAACAGGTCGGAGCGTTCCGAGAAAAAGGTCATGTG
>JBAXRC010000589.1:0-1664 GCA_037131415.1 bacterium
ACCCGGAACCCGATTCTCACCAGTAGCATTATCGCGGGCGGTGCCTTGCCGTCTCCTTACTCCCGGCACGACCAGTTGGTGGACGCGAATCATCCACAAGACCCCGTCTATGCGGAGTATGACCGCATTACCCGGTCGCTATCCCCCGCCATGGGGGTCAAGTTCACAAACGTGCCAGACGGGAACTATGGATATTCACTAAGTGGCGGCAGCCGCACGGATGTGGGAGGCGGCTGGACAGCCGGGGGAATCGGTGCGTTCACGTACAGCGACAAGTTCACGGTGCAGGATGCGGCTGAGCAGTCCTACTCGCGCGCCGAATTCGGCGGTGCGAATCTCGCGGACAACGCTCAGTTCCGCCGCCAGACCGGGAGCCAGGAAGTCAAGGACAGTATGTTGGCCTCGGTGGGATTGGCCCAAGGGGATGAGCAGGGCTTTGGATTCACCTGGCTTCGGACTCAGGCTGCCACTGACCGTGCCTCCATACGAAATGACATAACGTTTCCCACTACGATGCCGGTGGATGCTCAGGTGGATCGGGTTCAGGGCATCCAGTACACCGAGCGATCAACGGACTCCAAGCAGTACACCTGGCATCGGAAGTTCGACCCGGTGGAGGTCGAGTTGTTCGCAGCGCATAATGTCGTTCGACAGTACGACCCGGATACGCGGCGCTTCAAGGAACAGGTTTCACGGTCCGGGCCGGATGACTGGACTTTCATCATTCCCCAACCCTCCAGCGTAATGTCCGTCTACAATGCGGCGCGCATCTGGCGTGATATCGAAGAGGATAACACTCAGGAGGGAATCAACCTTACCCTCCCCTTCAAAGCGAATGATTCCGATGGCCGCTTCAAACTCGGTGCGCTCAAGGACATGACGCATCGGTCGTTCACCCAGTCGGCTTTCACCTATCTCGGGGTGTCGTCTTTCCGACAGAAGCCCCCTGCCGACGTCTCTGATGCCAATGCGCAGGCGTGGTACACCAATGACGTCAAGAGCGCCGACTTCAGGACGACTTCTTCGGATCCCTCCGCGTTGTGGACCGATACCTTCACGGCTGACAACAATATCGGTGCCGGTCCTTATCAGGACGAAATGCGGTGGTATATTATTCCTCAGATCGGGCAGAATAACGTGGACTATCAAGCCAGCCAGGATCTTCCCTCAGGATACTGGATGCTCGATTTTCCGTTCACGTCGAGACTCAAAGGCCTTGCCGGCTCCAGGCTTGAAGTTACCGACATTTCGATTGACCCGGTCTCGGCTTATGAAGCCATCCAGCCGGGAAGTTATTCCTACTCGGTGTTGACTTTGGAGTCGGGCGCATATTCCTTCAAGCCCGCCACGCGGGCGGATGTCCAGACCCACATGCAGGAGGCGGACTGGTTGCGCTCGATGGGTCTGGTGTACGAACTCGCGCCCAAAATGAACATACGGGTCAACTGGTCGCAGACCATTGCGCGCCCCACCATCCGGGAGTTGGCCCCGGTGTTGTCCGTGGATCCCATTGAAAACGAGAATTTTGTGGGTAATCCGAATCTGAAGATTTCGCATGTTGAAAACGATGACGTGCGTTGGGAGTGGTTCCGGAAGCCCGGCGAGGTGTGGGCGGTCAGCTGGTTTTACAAGAAGATTACCAATCCCATTGAAAAGATCTCCTT
>JBAXRC010000590.1:0-1655 GCA_037131415.1 bacterium
CGTCGGCATTGTCGTCCTGATTTTCAGGGAGATACCGCGCATTGGCCAGGCGGGGTGCCGTCATGGCGATATTCGTGGCCGGGTTGATGGCGGGCAGGGTGGGGGCTGGTTGGCGGAGGCCGTCCAGTTCCCACCCTGTGAAATAAAAGTTGGTTCCGGATAAAGGAACCGTCATGGCGGCCACAAGGGTCGTGGCCGTGGAGCCTTCCAGCCACCACAGGGTCTGGTTGAGTGCCTGGTTGACGGTGCTGGTGTGGGTGAGGGCGATTTCATGGCGCCACAGCCAGGTGAGGGTTGAGTTATTGGTCAGGGTGAAGGTGCAGGCGTTGGATGTTCCGGAGAGGGGGACGCTGCCGCTTCCAACCCAGCCGGTGCAGGCCCAGCGCAGGCCGTCCATCGGGGTTGAGGAGGCGGGAGCGGCGGCTTGGAATACCTGTCCGGACGGATAGGGCGCCGTGCCATAGGCGGGGGTGACCGTGGCAATGGCGGCAGGCAGGCCGGTTACGGATAGAATGGTGGAGGGGACGATGCTGAACGCGTAGGTGGCGTCGGGCGCGTTGGTGGGGGCGGTGGCAGCCAAGCCGTTGGTGGTGCGCGCCGAAAGCCAGTAATGAATGCGGCTCCCCTCCGGCTGGGCCGGGATGGTCGCCGTGTAGCTGGTGTTGCTGACTGAGAGAAGCGGGATGCCGGCGAAATTGGTCGAGCCGTCAGTATTCCAGAACAGGGTGAACTGATTCGTGTCGGTCAGGCATGATGGCCCGATCTCCGCTGTAACCGGATAATCCGTTCCCGTTCTAAAGGTATTGGAGAGGGGCTCGTGGATGATTCGAAACAGGGTGTTCAGCGATTTGAAAGCATTGAGGCGTCCGCCGGTGACGGTCTTTCTGATTAACGAGGGAAGGGGATCTGTGCCTCTTAGAATGGCATCCTGGATATCCGAGGCGCGCGCCGAAGGCCAGCTATTCCAGAGCAGGGTGGCTACGCCCGCTACATGCGGGGTTGCCATGGAGGTGCCGCTTTTGTACCCGTACAGTCCTCCGGGTGCGGTGCTGTTGATGGTGTCGCCGGGTGCCCCGAGGTCTACGGTAGTGAGACCATAATTTGAGAATCCGGCGAGTCCGTCATTCACGTCCGTGGCCGCCACCGCGATGATGTTGGATGCGCTGTAATTGGCGGGATAGAAGCCGCCGACGTCGTTGTTCGCCGTGGAATTACCCGCCGCGGCGATGAACAGGATGCCGAGCGAGGCGTTCTCCTGGATGGCACTCAGGAGGGTTGTGGAGAAATCCCCGCCGCCCCAGCTGTTGCTGGTAAGCCGGATATTGATGCCCTGCCGCCGCAGGATGGCGACATAGTGCAACGCATCGGCGGCATCTGAATCCGTTCCAGACCCGCTGTCGTCCAGGAATTTAAGAGGGATGATGCGGCAGTTCCAGTTCACGCCGACTACTCCGAGCCCGTTGTTGCCGATGCCGCCGATGGTGCCCGCGCAATGCGTGCCGTGGCTGTGGACATCCATCGGGGTGTTGTTGTCGGCAGCAAAGTTCCAGCCGCGGACATCGTCAATAAAGCCGTTCTGGTCATCATCCAGGCCGTTCGCGCTTTCGTTGACATTGGTCCAGATATTACCGGCCAGATCGGGGTGGGTATAGTCG
>JBAXRC010000591.1:0-1651 GCA_037131415.1 bacterium
GTGGAAGTCATCGCTGGTGAACCGCGAGATGACGTGGAAATGGATATGCGGGACAACCTGGTTTGCGGCCTTTCCGTTGGCCTGCGCCACGCTGATGCCGTCAGCCTGGAGCCCCTTCATCTGGGCGCGGGCGATCCGCTGGACCACGGCTATCAGTTTCTGGAGTACCTCGGGCGGGGTGTCCATCAGGGGATTGTGATGTGACTTGGGGATAACGAGGATGTGTCCCTTGACGACGGGGCCAATATCCATGAAGGCAAGGCATTCCTGGTCCTCATAGACTTTTGTGCAGGGGATTTCTCCTCTGATGATTTTGCAAAAGATGCAGTCATGACTCATGGTAGATCCTCTTCGACTTGGTTCTGGTACCAGTTTTGAAATGTATCATAGCGGCAAAAAGCCGCAAGAAGAAGCGCTTGCGTCACAATCACAAACATTACGATTACGGTTCAAGATTCCCCTTTACTCTGACGGGTGTGACTTTAGAATTCATTCATAAATATTTCTGAAGGAGATGATGTTATGTGTTTTGGACGATTTGGTTTAATGGCCATGGTGGTGGGTCTGGTGATGGCGGGGGGCTTGCTGGCCCGGGCGGGGGAGCGCATTGCCATTGCCCTTGATCCCGGATCCAATAGTCGGGAGAGCCGCCAGATGGCGATGCGGATGGAGCGCGACCTCGATAATATCTTAGAGCGACGCGGCAAGTATTCCACGCGGATTATCAAGTCCAAGGATGAATTCAAGAAGGGGGCCGGGGAGTACCTGCTGGATGTGAGAATGACGCGCTACAATGCCGGAAGCAAGGCGGCGCGCATTATCGTCGGGTTTGGAGCGGGTTCCGCCGCGCTGGATATCCATTATGAACTGACAGGACCCCATGGTAACACCCTGCTGTCACGTGACGATGGCTGTGCAACGAGTTTGGACTGGCAGCGGCTGGCCCGGAAATTAAACGAGAACATCCTGACGGCAATCCAGGCCCGCTTCCGAGCGGGAAATCTGGATGCGGAGGAGGGCGTGACTCCCGCAGGGAGGGCAGCGAAGGTGCCAGCGGCCGAGGTCCTTGCGCCTGTTGCCGTGCCGGTGATAGCTCCTCCTGCCAGGGAGCCCGTTGCCATCACCGTGCCTGATCCTCCTGTGGCCGCTCCTGCCGGTGATCCCGTTGAGCAACTCCGTCAGCTGGATACCATGAAGCGAAAGAAGCTCATTAGCGAGAGCGAATACAAGCAGAAGCGAAAGCAGATCCTTGACCGGCTTTGAGTCCTGAGTGCACACCCCCGGGGATAGGCGTCACACGGATTCCGATTGGACTTCGACTTCACGATCCAGGATTTTCCCGTTTTTGATTTCCAGGATCCGGGTGGCCAGTGATCCGATCAGGCGATGGTCATGGGAAACAAAGATGACGGTGCAACTGGTCTGGGAAAGGGCGAAGTTCAGCGCTTCAATCGATTCCAGGTCCAGATGGTTGGTGGGCTCATCCAGGATGATGACATTCCCTTCCTCCAGCATCATCTTGGCCAGGATCAGCCGGGCCTTTTCGCCGCCGCTCAGAACCTGGATCGGCTTGAACACGTCATCTTTGCTGAACAGCATCCGGCCCATGAATGAGCGGAGTTCCGTTTCGGAGCTGGTTTTCTCGTCCGTA
>JBAXRC010000592.1:0-1644 GCA_037131415.1 bacterium
AAACAAACCAGCAGAGCAATTTGGATCTGACGACCGAACCCCGTGCGGACTTCCGGTATCAGGATGCGGACCGGACATGGGTTGAGTTGTCGCTCATGCCCCTTTTAAAGTGGCACAGCAATCCACGAACCGCGCTTGAGGGGGGCGAGCAGCAGGAGACCGACCTTTTCGGGGCCGTCGGATTGGAGTTGATGCACCGCCTCACCCCGGACATGAAGCTCAATGCCGGAGATCAACTGGCCTATAACGATGATCCCCGGATCCTGGAGAGCGGAACCACGCTACGCCGGAATGAAAGTTATATCCTGAATGCAGTGCATGCCGGATTGGAATTGGCGTTTACTGCCGAAATGGGGTTGGGTCTTGTGGGGGAAGGTGTGACGACACGGTATCAGGATGGTGTCGTGGCGAGGGAACTGGATTCCGACCAATTCCGCGGGGAGATGGTTCCCTACTTTAACGCAGGCGACGGCTGGAGGGTGGTCGGACTTGCCGGTGCGTCCGAATTTCAGGAGAAGAAAACGGAACGCAACCGCGGATCCGCCGTGGAGACCTGTCAGGCGGGGTGTGAAAAAACAATCACGCCAGGCTTTGTTGGGAAAATCCTGGGAGGGTATCAATTCATTCAGTACGACAATTCCAGCCTCGAGCCAGCGGACACGCTGAGCGGGAAAGTCGAACTTGTGTTCCAGGAAAAGACTCCCACCCGGTTTCGTCTCAACGTCGGTTATGGGTACGCCCCACCCAGTGACAGTGCCTATTCGGCACAAACGGCCACCACGGTTTCGTTGGCAGTTGACCATGACATGATTGCCGATCGCCTGACCTTTCATTTTCAGGGCTTGTACAGAAATGGTCATTACGCCAAGGAGGCGGAGGAGGCTCCCGGCGGGGAGGAGAGGACGACCATGATCGGGCTTCATGGGACATATTTCGTGAACACGAAATGGTCACTCACCTGCGGCTACTATCTTGAAAACTGGGACTCCACGGTACACGAGTCATTCACCCGCAATCTTGTGGATCTCAGTGTCAGAGCTGAGTGGTAACAGAGTATCCTGATACAGTGCCCCGCACCGGCTTCGTGATGCCGAGCGTCGGCTTGATCCCGAAGCGTTCCTCAAACAGGTTTCACGCACCTCACCTCTCAGGGTTTTCCTGACAGTTGATTCAGGGATTCCCTATGGCGGATTCAGTAATTGCATGGATGGACACCTATTGAAAGAAGTGAAACAGTTCAGCCATGATCTGGTTCCAGTTGCAGCAGGTTCGGGATTCAATCGGGTAAAGAGGATTGAGTGCAGCGAGTGGGCACACGGGATGAGTTTCGCGACGGCGGAAATCGGTGGCGGGCGGATGTTGGTTTTTTGCTGGTCGGATTTTTAAAGGGAATGTGGTGACCACCGGTGTGGTTGCATAATTCATGGGGCGAAGCGTGCCCCTATCCAGGCGGGATATAAAAATGAACAAGATGAATCGATTCCTTTTTGTGGGGATGTTGCTATCCGCTCCGATGCTCGTTCCGCTGGGGTGCCGCACGACGCCTGACACTTCCGGATTCGAGTCCATTCCTCCAGTCGCACTGCTGCTGTTGCCTGGAGATGATGTAGAAATCAGTATTTTTGGTGTTCCAGACTTAAATAC
>JBAXRC010000593.1:0-1643 GCA_037131415.1 bacterium
GCAGGAAGGAGCCCCTGATGCTGACGCCGAACAGGAAATATCCCAACAGGAGCACCATGGACATGGTGACCAGGCAGATCAAGACATAGGGGATGAGTTTTCCGAGGATGAGCTCCTCGGGCCTGATCGGCGAGACCATGATCTGCTCCATGGTCGCGCGCTCTTTTTCGCGAACGATGGAAAGGGAGGTGGCCACCACGGCGGACAGCATCAAAAGCAGGCCGATCAGTCCGGGCACCAGGAATTTCGCACTGCTGAGCTCCGGGTTGAACCAGATTCGGGGTTCAAGGATGACGCCCTGCAGGGCCGGGGCCACGCCCGCGTGGCTGAGCGCCGCGAATCGCACCTTTCGGTTGATCCGGTCGGAGAGGGCATCGAAATACCCGATGGTGGTGGCGGCCGTATTGGCATCGCTGGCATCGACCAGCACCTGGAGGTTGACCATTTCCCCCCGCGCCAGACTCCGGGCATACCCGCGCGGTATGCCCAGCACGGCGCGGACGCGGCCATGATTTAAGAGCTCGGTGCCTTCCAGGGGGCTGGTGATCGTGGCGATGCGGTCGAAATAGGGGTTCTGGAAAAGACTGTCCTGGAGGCTGCGGCTCTCCTGGGTATGATCCTCGTCCAGCACGGCGATCCGGATGTGCTTGACGTCGAATGAAAGCGCGTAGCCATAGAGCGTCAAAAGCATGGCGGGCGCGAAAACCAGGAGGCCCAGCGACAGCGGGTCCCGCCGGATCTGGCGGAATTCCTTCTTGAGGATGGCGAAGAAGCGCTTCATGTTGCCAGCTTGATAAAGGCGGCTTCCAGGGTGGCGGAGCCGGTTGTTGTTTTGATCCGGGCGGGAGTGTCGAGGGCGATGAGGCGGCCCGAGTTGATGAAGCCCAGCCGGTCGCAGAATTCGGCCTCGTCCATGAAATGGGTGGTGACGAGGATGGTGATGCCGCGGGCGGACATGTCGCGGATCAGGTCCCAGAACTCCCGGCGTGAGATCGGATCCACCCCGCTGGTGGGTTCATCCAGGAAAAGGATGGGGGGCTCATGGAGGATGGCGCAGCCCAGGGCAAGCCGTTGCTGGAGGGCGCCGGAGAGGGTTCCGGTCAGGTGGCTGTCCAGCCCCGTCAGTCCGGCGAGGGTCATGACCGTGGCGGCGCGGTCGCGAAGGGGTGCGCCTTGAAGCCCGTAGATGCCGCCGAAGAAGGCGATGTTCTCGGCGACGGTGAGGTCCCTGTAGAGGCTGAATTTCTGCGACATGTAGCCAATGGCCTCGCGGATCAGTTCGGGTTCCCGGTTGATGTCATGGCCATTCACCTGCGCGGTGCCCGCCGATGATGAAAGCAGTCCGCACAGCATCCGGATGGTGGTGGATTTTCCCGCGCCGTTGGGGCCCAGGAAGCCAAAGATCTCCCCGCGCCGGATGGAGAAGGAGACCCGGTCAACCGCCGTGAAGCGCCCGAAGACCTTCGACAGGTCGCGCGTTTCGATGACAGGTTCTGACGGGTTCCGATTCATCCGTTTATTCCCGGGAAATCCCTGTCGCGTGCCTGAGGGCGGCGTGCGCCAGGATGATATCCGCTTCCACGGCCAGACGCTGGGCGGTCGTGGCGGTGAGTTTGGACTGCGCGTCCAGCACATCCGAGTGC
>JBAXRC010000594.1:0-1634 GCA_037131415.1 bacterium
CGCGCCGACGTCTGGCTGAGCGCGCCCGTACTCTTGTTGCCGCGCTGATTGCCAGCCAGGAGGGCAACGGCGCCTGGAGCGAGGCGACCTGCCTGGGTAGGATTGTAACGCCCCGCGCCTTCTGGGCGCTGGTGACCGCCCGTAATGCGGGTATCGCGGTCAATGCCACTGCCATTGAGAAAGCCGCCGCGAACCTGCAACAGCAGTTCCAGGGTTGCGACTCCACCGACAATGACACCAAGGCGGTGCTCCTGCATGCGCTTTCCACGGACAAGCGGGCGGCGTTCGCGAACTGCAACCGGCTCTACCGCGACCGCAACAGCCTTGGCAACGCCGCACTGGCCTATCTGGCCCAGGCATTCCTCAATCTCGACCGCAAGGAGATTTCGGCCGAGCTTTCCGGCATTCTCGAGGGCAAGGCCAAAGTCACCCCCGGGCGCCCCGTTTGCTGGGAGTCCGGCTGTGCGATGCCGTGGATGAACGACACGGATGAAACCACCGCGCTCATCCTGCTCGCGCTGGCCCAGACCCGGCCCGAGTCCAAGCTGGCGGACTCCGCGGCGCAGTACCTGCTTCAGTCCCACGGCTGCTACGGCTTTCCCACCGCCCGGGCCCGCGGCCCGGCCGTCGCGGCGTTGGCCGCCTATTATGGCAAGGGATTGGAGCAGACGACCGACATGGAGATCGCCATCGTTGTCAATGGCACGCAGGTCGGCAAGGTCAAGGCGGACGGCGCACAGGGCTTCAAGCTGTTCCAGATCCCTGCGGCCGCCGTCAAGGCCGACAAGAACCTCGTCGAATTCAAGATGCAGGGGCGGGGCCGCTACACGTATGCCGCGACGCTGTTCGGGTTCTCGCCGGACACCAAGGCGACCGATCCCAACACCCATCCGGGCCTGGATGCCTGCAATTACTTCCATGAAATGCTCCAGTACCGGGGTCGCCCCCTTAATATCGGAAGTGATTCGCCGGTGAATCATATCGAGAACGGGCAGCGGGTGAATGTTTCCGTGGTGGATCACCACACCATTCACTATGGTGCGCGCCATTTCGTGGCGGAGGTTCCGCTGCCGCCGGGGGCGCGCCTGGTTGATGGATCGCTCAGCTCCTCGGGTTATACGCCCGATATTACCGACTCCTCCATCATCGCCCATTACAACCGGGGCGACTGGTACAATCCGACGGTCTCTTTCCAGCTTGCCGGCTATGTTCCCGGGAAATTCAGGGTCCTGCCGCCCGTGATCCGTGAAGTCGGAAACCCCGGGTTCATGACGGTCGGCCCGACCGTTGACATGACGGTGCTGGCGGTCGGTGAAAAGTCGCCTGATCCCTACGTGATGAATAGGAACGAGCGCTATGCATTCGGAAAGTGCTATTTCGACGATGGGGACTATGGCGCCGCCATCGAGTATCTCGCGCCATTTTTCGAGGAGGATCGCAACAACGTCGACCTGGCCCGCATGCTGCTCTGGTGCTACACCACGCCGAAGTTCTACGATTCCCGGAAAATCGTGAATCTCTTTGAAATCCTCCGCGAGAAGAATCCGGATCTTGAGATCCCGTTCGACCGCCTGCTCACCGTGGGAGCCGCCTATCGGGATATCGGGGAGTTTGAGCGCTCGTGGAGCATCTAC
>JBAXRC010000595.1:0-1633 GCA_037131415.1 bacterium
AATGATGTCCACCGAGACCGGATTGTTCGTTCCGGCTAGCGGAAAAAAAACGGGGCTGGTTGCCTGAAAGCCGCTAAAAAAGTATTGAACGGCGTACTGGAAGTTCGATGTGCCCTGCGGTACGCCGATAAGGGGGGTGCTAAGCGTGTAATGGCCGCTGCCCGCGTTGGTCATGGCGGCGGCTTGCCACTGGCCGTTGGTGCCCACCCGGTACCAGTTGGTTACCGCCGTGATCGTGGCTCCGTTGTAGGGCGTGAGGTCAATGGATACGGAGATGGGGTCGAGAAGGGTCGGGCTGGTCGGGGAGATGACGAGATTCGTGGAGCTGACGTAGGCCCCGGGCTGGGCGATGACGACCTCGTCCAGACAGATCCGTGCCGTGGTGTTTGTGTTCAGGATCCGGACATACTTGCTGTATTGATCGTTCGCGGCTCCCGAGAAGAAGAGGTAATTGGTGGAAACGATGTTGCTGACGGATCCATTCGCAAGAGCGGTCCAGTTGACGGCGTTGGAAGAGACCTCTACCTGGAATTTCCCCGTGGGAGCGCCGGTGGTCGACCAGTTCCGGTACCAGAAGGAGATGGGGCCAACGCCGTTGGTCAGGTTGGGCGTTTGGAGCCAGCCGTTGGTCTCTATGATGGCTGAACGGCCAGTTCCGGAAAAGATGCGGGAGACATCGTTGGACGTGTTCCCGGAAACGAGGACCCAGCCGGTGTTGTTGGTGGAAGGTGTGGATATGGATGTGTCGATATTGGTCCAGATGTTGAAATTCTCGTAGGTACAGGAGCGGACGCTGTAGTCTAAATTGGTCTCGTTGAAAGTGAAGACATAATAGCCGGCGTTTGTGGTGTAAAGGGTGATGTTGCTGTTGCTGGCGAGTTCGGCCTGGCCGTAAAGAGGGATGTTTGTGATCGCCTGGTTTACGTCGCCCCATGTGTTGGTGACGCCGTTGCTGATGTCCTGGAACTTGAACGTCGGGTTGATATTGGTTACTTGGATGACGCCCTGCTGCTGATAGTTGGCCCCATTCCGGAGGGGGGCGTTGAGCAGTCCGGTGACGGCCAGGTTGGTGTAGGAGGATTGGGGGAGAACCACGTAGTTGGTTATGATGGAGTCAGCGGTGTTGGTGACATTGTTTCCCGTGAAGGAGGCCCGGGCGAAGTATTCAATGGCCGAGCCAATGGAATTACTCGGGATGGCGGAGGAGGCGGTGTAATGGGTTGGACTGTTGGAAGTCATGGCGATCGGGGTCCAGTTTGTCGCCGGCCATAATCGCCAGTAGTTGGTCATGGCGAAGGTGTCCGGGACGCTTTGGATGCCGATATTGGCTGAGATGGTGACGGGATCCTGGTCTGTGGGGCGCGAAAGAGAGGGAACTACATTGCTGACTGTGACTTGCGGAGTGGGGTAGGATATCTGAATGGTATCGATGTAGAAGCCAACGCCGTTGGCGTCAAGGCGGCGAATCCGTAAATACTGATTGCTCATCGAATCGATGATGTTGGTGTAGCCAGTCCATGTTCCGATAGAATTGGTTATAACGATATTGGTGGACCAGGAGATCAAGTCATAGGAACGTTCCACTGAGAGAATATTTGTAGAGGAGTTGGCTCCCTTGACGAAGAATATAAAG
>JBAXRC010000596.1:0-1631 GCA_037131415.1 bacterium
AACTCGCCCGGCGAGATCTCGCCCAGCCCCTTGAACCGGGTCACCTCGGCGCCGCGCCCGATTTCCTTCACCATGGCGTCGCGCTCGGCCTCGGAATAGCAATACACCGTGCGTTTCGCGTTCCGGACCCGGAACAGCGGGGTCTCCAGGATGTAGACATGGCCCTCGTTGACAATGGGCTCGAAGAACCGCAGGAAGAACGTCAGGAGCAGGTTGCGGATGTGCAACCCGTCCACATCGGCATCAGTGGCCAGGATCACCTTGTTGTAGCGCAGGCGCCCGGGCGACTCCTCGACATCGAGGCTACGCATGAGATTGTAGAGCTCCTCGTTCTTGTACATCACGTCGCGGTTCAGGTCACAGGTGTTCAGCGGCTTGCCGCGCAGGGTGAACACCGCCTGGGTCATCACCTCGCGCGTGCTCGTGATCGAGCCCGCCGCCGACTGCCCTCGGTGATGAACAGCATCGACTCCCCGCCCGTGGCCGCCGCCTTGTCGAAATGCACCTTGCAGTCCTTGAGTTGCGGCACCCGGATGGAGGTGGCGCGGGACCGTTCCCGGGCCATCTTCTTGATGGACTGCAGTTCCTTGCGAAGCTTGACCGTCTCCTCGATCTTCAGCAGCGCCTTCTCCGCCGCCTTGGGCTGGCGATGCAGCAAATCCACCACCGCCTCGCGCACCTGCTGGACCAGATCGCTGCGGATCTCGGTGTTGCCCAGCTTGTTCTTGGTCTGCGACTCGAAGACCGGCTCCTTCAGGCGGATGGCAACGCTCGCCACCATGCCGTCGCGCACGTCGTCGCCCTCGAACTTGCCCTTTGAGAATTCGTTGACCGCCTTGACGATGCCCTCGCGGAAGGCGCTCAGGTGGGTGCCGCCATCGCTGGTGTACTGTCCATTCACGAAGGAAAGGAAGGTTTCCTCGAACCGGTTGGTATGCGTGAAGGCCAGCTCCAGGGTCTTGGACCGGAGGTGCAGGACGGGATAAAGCGCCTCATCACCAACCTCGTCATCCACCAGGTCCTTGAGCCCGTCGCGGGAAAAATACGTCGTTCCATTGAAGTCAATCTTCAGCCCGGCATTCAGGAACGTATAGAGCTGCATCCGCCGCTTGAGGTGTTCATCCAAAAAGGCAACCGCCCCGAAGATGGTCGGATCCGGCTCGAAGACGACCAGCGTGCCATCCGGCTCATCCGTCTTCCCCTTCGTCTCCCCCACCAGTTTTCCCCGCTTGAACTCGGCGGCGGAAAACTCACCGTTGCGGTGACTGCGCACCATAAACGACACCGACAGCGCATTCACCGCCTTGGTCCCCACCCCGTTCAAGCCGACGCTGAACTGGAAAACCTCGTCGTTGTACTTGGCGCCCGTATTGATCCGGGACACGCACTCAACCACCTTGCCCAAGGGGATGCCGCGCCCGTAATCCCGCACGGTGACTTTTGTCCCCTCCACCACCACCTGGACGTGGGTACCGTAGCCCATGATGAACTCGTCAATGGCGTTATCCACCACTTCCTTGATCAGCACATAGATGCCATCGTCGTAATGGGTTCCATCCCCCACCCTACCGATGTACATGCCCGTCCGCTTGCGGATATGCTCAAGGGAGGAGAGCGTCTTGATCTTGCTC
>JBAXRC010000597.1:0-1629 GCA_037131415.1 bacterium
GTCCCGCCTCGCGCAGCAGGGTGAGTTCCGTAGCCGGTGCGGTTTCAACATTGAAGCAGGTGAGCCAAGCGTGGAGGCGTTCCGGCCGGGCTTGTGTTCTGGAGGCGGGGGTAGCGACAGTCAGGGGATTGCCAACATGAAAAAAAACGGTGTTGATACCATTGCCCGCAAGGGAAGGCCAGGCATCAGGGCCGCTGAGCGTGTCGGGATCGAGCCAGATGCCGCGGGTCAGGTTGGTTCCGGCCAGTTCCGCCGCATGGGTCCGGGCATACCGGCGGGTCAGGTCGGCCAGTGTGGCGCGAGCGGCCAGATAGCGGGCTGCGCCGGGATTCGCGCCCTCAGGAAGGCGGCTAAGCAAACTTCCGCCCAGCTCGTTCATCGCCGCCTTCAAGGAGCCGTAATTCCCGAAGGGACGCTGTGGCGCGAGCAGTTTTCCCGTTGCCTTGTCCCAGGCTCCGGAGCTGACGGAGGCCAGCATGGCCAGTAGCATTTGTTTTTTATTGTCCTCATCGCCGGGTTGCAGGATGTGGCTCATCCAGAATCCGGCGGGACTCCTGACCCAGCCCGGCTCAGGTGCGGGGTTGCCGCGAAGGTCGGTCCAGCGGGCGAGGATGCGGGCGGCGCCGGAGTCGGGATAAACCGGGATCAGGTGGGTGGATGACTGGTAGACCGCTTCCGGGAGACCGGGCAGGGCGGAGGTGTCGAATTCGAGCCGGCTCCACTGGTCCGGGGTCGCGGCGGCACGGTGGGGGCCGAGTTTGACGCTCATCATGGCGGCGAGGTTGGTGTTCATGCCGTAGAAGACCAGCAGGATACCGCCGGAGTGAATCACGGACTGGTAGGCCTTGAGTTCCGTCCGGGTGAGGTTCGGGTTATAGGGCAGAATGACGGCATGGGCACCGCGCAGGGTCCAGGGGGTGACATCGGTATCATTCAGAAGCTTGTGGCGGAGCCCGAGGTCCGTAAGCCAGCCATCCATCTGGGCGGCCAGCTTTCCGGCGAGAACGCGCTCGCCGGCATCCTGGATCGACGTGGTGCCCCGGACCACAACAATGCCCCGCTCCCCCCAGTCGAACCATCCCGCCAGGCACACACTGGTTAGGCCGAGAAGGATAAGCAGACTGAGCCCGGCCCCATGTCGCCGAAGAGGGGGGAAACCGCAGACGAACGAAGAAGACGCTGATGGGGAGGAATTGAATTCGTCCGCGTTTTTCGCGTCCATCTGCGGTTTGCCTTCTCTTTCTTGGTCCACTGCTGCCTCCTGACCCTGAACCCTGACTCCTGCCTTACTCCCCGATTCCCATGTTCGGATCCACATCCATGTTAAGGGATTCGTCCAGGGGCAGGCGGGCGTTCCATTTGTGGAAAGCGAGGCCGGCGATCATGGCGGCATTGTCGGTGCAGTAGCGCGGGTCGGCGAGGACCAGCTTGAGGCGGCGTTTTTCGGCCATGTCGGCGAGTTTTTCGCGCAGCCGGCGATTCAGCGAGACGCCGCCCACGACGGCCATGACGCGGGCGGTTTCCGAGGCGTGCGAGGCGCGTTGAACGAGGGTGTCCACAATGGCCTCCTGGTAGCTGGCGGCGAGGTTGTTGACATCGGCATCGGGTCCGCTGCCGAGGGGATGATCC
>JBAXRC010000598.1:0-1629 GCA_037131415.1 bacterium
GTGTACTAGTCGTAACCCTATGCAACTATGACAGGGTACAGGGACGCAGGCATTGCGGTGTGCTCCTCTGCCGTCAGAGTCAGCGTCGCGCCACCACCAGCCACCTCGGTTCACCCGTTGCGAGCCTGTCGTTGGCCCTGTTGGATTCCTCAGACTACTCATACGGTAGTAATCTTTGCTATACCAGTCCGAACACCATTCTCCACCATTACCCGCCTGTTGATATGTTCCGTATCCACTCACCGCCGAAGCATGCTGCCATACAGCTGTCCCAGAACATGAGTCATTGTCTCTGTTATTAAAATGAAGGTACATGGTTTCTTCATAGTTATTGCCCCACGGGTAAATAAATTCCCCTCCGCCCCTCGCAGCCTTCTCCCACTGTGCCTCGGTTGGCAGCATACATTCAGCCCATTTAGCATAGTTACTCGCGTCGTCCCACGACACACTTATGACGGGATTTTCGCGCGGCAGGTATCTATAAGGTGGAATGTCCTTGCCTGTGGCGCGACGATAATCCACATACTGTGCGTTAGTAATGCTGAAAACTCCGATATAGAATGCATCTAAAAGTACACGATGTTGAAGACAATCAGGACTCAAGCCATCCCCCATCATGAACTCGCCGCTTGGCACAAGCGCCAAGATACTCCCATCCTTTTTATTGCGTACTAACGGGGGGAGACTCAACGTACTGGACCAAGATTGAAAGAAAGCCCGCCCCTCAAGTCTGTTTACGGCCAACCAAGCACAAATAGCCACCCAATGAACGTGATCATTCAAAAGGTTCATACCAGCGCCAGTAATAGCCGCGACTAACCGTTCCGGCCAATCCTCGCTACTAGATTTGTCGTGTAATAGTGCGTTGTCAATCTTACCGCGCTGTGCCATGGTAAATAGTGCACCGGCACGGATGAACGGATCTGGAGCATGTAAAGCCATTCGCAAATCAGATTCAGATCTTTTATCAGAAGCCCAGACCTCAAATAAATCCTCAAGTCCAATCGGCAATACGGGTACAGGAGCGGTTCCAATTATTTGCTGATTCCTCAGCCCTGCTATAAATCGCTGCGCAAGAGCTCCATTGATGTCCATTTGGTCTTTACCCAACACCCGACCATCGGCTCCATCGTTCGATAATTGTTTCGCTGACATTTTTACCCTATCCAATCTTGTTTGGTCACATTTATTATGCGCCCAGGTTAGACGTGATCGTGGTCAATGTTATCGCCGTACCCTATTCTTGTCCATCCCTTAGAGCGGGGAGCATCAACCCCCGTTCCCGTTCATTGCGACCAAGGGCTCCAGGGGACGTTTTACGGGGTCAAGACACAACCCTATCCCAATGGTTAGGCAAGGTGAGGAAATGGGGGTCAGAGGAAATGGGGGTCACGTCTCGACATGCGACATTTCCTTCTTGCACTCCTTTGCCAGCATGCGTGTTGTGCAGATGCAGGCAGCATCTTTGTACCCATCACCTTTCCTAATTGCACGTGCTTCGCTGGCGTCCGCCACCAACTCAAGCGCAGTTCGCGCAGACGCGCTCGGGCTCGCGAGCAGTACCCACGCCCTCGCCGCACCTTGTCCCGACGTTGGAAGCGCCAATGCACGCCCGTTCCTACCATTGGA
>JBAXRC010000599.1:0-1622 GCA_037131415.1 bacterium
GAGTTCATCAAGAAATGGCGTCTGACACAGCGGGTGCTGCTGGCATTCAAAGCGTTGAATTTCAACAATTTGAATCCGCAGGCGATCGGCGCGAACTTGCCCGGTGGATTCTATGACAGTTGCGACGAGATCGGCATGTTGCTCTACGATCTCAATCCCTATTACACTAATCCCTACGAACTTGCCCGTGAGAGCGTGTGGCTCGCGGCCAGGTATACGAAGGAAAAGCAGGATGACCTGAAGCTCAATCCCACCTATCTGGCGAACGTCGAACGGTATTTCCTGCGGAACTATAACCATCCCAGTTGCGTCATGTTCGCTGTCAGTTCCGAGTTGCGCGACGCCGTTTACACCAAGGCCCACAAGGCGGTCTGCGATCTGCTGAAACGGATTGACGGCCAGGGGCGGCCGGTCTGTCCCTGCAGCGGCGACGCCCCTTCCCAGACTTCTTTCACGTTCAGTGAGGTGGCCGACATCCATGTCTACCCTGGCGACATCAACAGCCATCCCTGGGATCACAAGCAGCTGATTTACGATTTCAATCAGGACGTCTGGACCTACATCGGGAAGAATATTCCGGTAGTCAACTATGAGGCGGGCGGGTTCTTTCACGTGGTGGCACCGAAAGAACTGAATCCCATTCGGCAACTCTGGACGAACGCGACACCCGACAAGGCCGCCATTATCCGGAACATTGAGGGGAAAGACGCGGACTATAACATGCCGATGAATGCCCGCTGGCTGACGATGTACGGGATCCGGCGTTTCGCGGTTGACGACTACAACCGGGCACAGAAGGCGAAAGTGCCCATTTCGTCCTATCGACAGGAGTATATGTTGCGCAACCAGATCGGCAGCAGCCGTCTGGCGGGCGATCTCTTTCAGGGGTTTGGTATCAACTTCGCGCGATTCTATACGGCCTTCGCCGCGCCAGCGAAGGCGCTCTCAAATGAATGGCCGAGTCAGTTCGATTTTTCAGAACTCCGCTTCTTCTGGCGCGTGGGTCCGACTTTCGTCGAAAACCCGATTGTTGCGGCCAACGGGTTCAACGCCATGCGCCGCCATTGCAACCCGACCTTGGTGATGCTGGATCTGCTTGCTTCCAAGGACTGCTTCGCCGGGAAATCGTTTAAGACGACTTTGTACGCCATCAACGACAACGGGGACGACTCCGGCGAGCAGCGGCTGCGGGTGGTCATCTGCGACCCGGACAACCGGCGTCTTTTTGACCGGACGGCCGCGATCGGGGTGGTCCCTGCGGCCAAGCGCAAGCTCATCCCGTTTGAGTGGTCGATTCCGGCGGACATGCCGAGTTCCACGTTGCGTGTGGAGTTGTTCCTGCTCGAAGGCGGCAAGGTGGTCTCGGACAATTCCTTTGACTTCCATGTGCTGGGCCGGAATCAGTTCGTCGACCGGATCCCGAACAACGGCAAGCGGGTGGCCCTTTATGACTCCGCCGCAGAGAACGGCAGTCCGGAGCGGAGCACCGCCAAGGTGATGGATCAACTGGGGATCAAATACAAACGCCTGAAGGACTTCAAGGGGTTGAATAAATTCGACGTCCTGATCATCGGGGCGGCGAGCGTCGATAACCAGGTGTTCAAGGCCGACCAGGCCATTGG
>JBAXRC010000600.1:0-1614 GCA_037131415.1 bacterium
ATTCCCTGACAACTAACAACCAAGAACCTAACAACCGGCATCCTGTGGGACGCCACTGAAGCCAGATCATTTCTGATTCTGAGTCTAAAGGGAGGGTCAATTGACCCTCCCTTTTTTTCGCAAAAATTCTCAATACCGATAATTTGATTAATAAAATTGATGCATCAATCACAAATGAGAAACGCCCTTAATGTGTTGCCTTACGATTAGTTATGGTGAATAAATCGCGGATTTACGAACTCCGGCTCTTGCCCCTTTACGCCCACAACCACCTTCTCGGCACGAATAACGCTATGGATGTATTTGTTGCGATCAAAGGGGCATAGCGGTTTCGGAAAACGATTTCTGGGCCAGAAGGCGTGAGTCATGAAGTTAGAAACGATGGTTACACGAGCGTCACTCATCCTTGGACTTTTTTGGGGCTGTCAGGGCCCGGATTTGAATGCCAGTGAGGTGTCTTTGGCTTGGGATTCTCCCGCCAACAATATTGACGGGTCGATGGTGAGTGATTTGGCCGGATACAAATTGTATTGTGGCACTTCTTCGCGGAGCTATTCAACGATTCTGGATATTGGCAATACCAATGCCTGCAAAGTGGCCGATCTGGCCCAGGGGCTGACTTACTATTTTGCGGTCACAGCGTACCTCCGCAATGATGTCCAGAGCGATTACTCCACCGAACTGGTCTGGTCGGCACCCGACACAACGCCGCCTTTGATTTCAGCGCCCGCCGCAGTGTCGGTGATGGCGGAGGCGAACGGTCTCGCCGCCGTTCCGAACTTGGTTCAGAGTGTCGTGGTGTCGGACAATTGTTCACCGCCGGCCGCCATTCTTGTTGCCCAGGCCCCCGCCGCAGGGGTCCTGATCAGCCCCGGCGTCACCCCGGTGGTCTTGACGGCGACGGATCAAAGCGGCAACAGTGCCCGGGTCACGGTGAATGTGACGGCTATGGCGACAACGCTTCCCGCTCCCTGGAATGCCAGGGATATCAGTTCAGGAAGTCTCCGTGCCGGCGGAACGTCGGTTTCCAATGGTGTCTTCACCCTCTCCGGCGCTGGAAACATCAGCGGCTCGGCGGACAACTGTCGCTACGCTTATCAGGCGCTGAGTGGAGATGGCGAAATTAGGGCGCGGGTTGCATCCTTGGCGAATGCGGGAGCCAATGCCAAGGCGGGTGTCATGATTCGTGAATCGCTCACCGGGAGTTCCCGTCACGCCACCGTTTCGCTGTCTCCGGCCGGCCAGCTGGAATTCCTGGTTCGCACGAGTACGGGAGGATCTGTCAGTTCCACGGTGAGCCCGGGGAATGTGGCACCCAATAACTGGGTTCGGCTGACCCGGAAGGGTAGCAAGATCACGGCCATGAAATCCGCCAACGGCACCGCCTGGACAAGCATCGCGACGAAAACGGTCAACATGGCATCGGCGATTTCGGTCGGGCTTGTGACGGTTTCCGGCGATACGAATTCCCTGAGCACGGCCACAATTGCCAATGTCACGGTGATCCCGTGATGAGGCGTTGGGGGCTGGTTCTTGTGGGAGTGGGGCTTGTGGCGGGATCCCTCGTGCTGAATCGGGGCAGACCGATGGCGGTTCAGTTCCCGGATCAGGTGG
>JBAXRC010000601.1:0-1614 GCA_037131415.1 bacterium
CGCTCCCTATCCAGTGGACGTGGTCGTCCCCAATACCGCCCACGCCGAAAGCGTGAGGGTCGCAGAGGAACTCATCGCGGCGCTGGAGGCCAGGGGGATCGAAGTCCTCTTCGATGACCGCGACGAGCGTCCCGGCGTGAAGTTCAAGGACGCGGACCTGCTGGGACTTCCCATCCGGGCGGTGATCAGCGAGCGCTCATTGGCGGAGGGAAAAGTGGAAGTCAAGCGTCGCACCGAGAAGGATAAACAAATGATCCCCATCGCCGATACCGCTGCTTTTATTGAAACCATCATCAAAGGAGAACTGTCATGACCAAACGTGAACTAGTCATTCGTATCGCGGAAGAATCCAAGCGTGAAGAGGCGACCGAACTGTCCCAGCAGCAGGTTTTCTTTGTGGTCCAGAAGACATTGGACTACATCACCGAAAGTCTTGCCAACGGGGAAAACATCGAATTCCGCGACTTCGGTGTGTTTGAAATCAAGACCCGGAAGCGCCGCATCGGGCGCAACCCCAATAAGCCGGAAAACACGGTGGTCATTCCCGAGCGCCGCGTGGTCAAGTTCAAGCCGGGCAAGGAAATGAAAGCCCGCGTCCTGAAAAGCCAGACCTGACCGGACCCCTCGCCATCATGACTGAATCCATCACCACTTCCGCCCCCCGCGGCATGCGGGATTTCTATCCGGACGACATGGCTGTCCGGAATGGAATATTCGAGGCCTGGGCCGAGGCCGCCCGCCGTTTCGGTTTCGAGCACTACGATGCCTGTGTGGTCGAGAGCCTCGACCTCCTCAAGCGCAAGGGCGGAGAGGAAATCCAGGACCAGATCTACTGGTTCAAGGACAAGAGCGACCGCGAACTGGCTCTGCGCGCGGAGATGACCCCCACCCTCGCCCGCATGATTGTGGCCCGCCAGAACGAACTGACCTTCCCCATTAAGTGGTTCACGATTGCCCAGTGCTTCCGCTATGAGCGGATGACCCGGGGCCGAAAACGCGAACATTACCAGTGGAACATGGATATTGTCGGCGAGCCCTCCGTCATGGCGGAAGCCGAAGTTGTGATGGCCGCCATCGAGGCCCTCCGGAAACTCGGGCTGGGAAGCGACGAAGTCCGCGTCCATGTCAACAGCCGTGCCGTACTGTCGGATATCCTCGCCAAGCTCGGCATCCCCCGCGAGCATCATGCCGCCACCTTCCTCGCCCTGGACAAGCGCGGAAAAATCAGCGACGAGGAAATCGGCGTGCTGCTCCGCAACGAGGGACTCACCCCGCAGAGTATTGACGCAACCTTCAAGGTGCTTGGCCTCACCTCGCTCGAGGCCGTGGCTGAACTGCTCGGGGAGCGAACCCCTGCCCTGGATCATTTCCTGGCCTTTTTCGACATCATGAAGCTGTATGATGCCGGCGATGTCGTGAAGTTTGATATTTCCGTCATCCGCGGCCTTGGTTATTACACCGGTATCGTCTTCGAGGGGTTTGACGCCGGGCGCAGCCTGCGGGCGATCTTCGGCGGCGGCCGCTATGACAATCTGCTGGGAGACCTGGGCGGGAAACCCATGACTGCGGTCGGACTCGGATTCGGGGATGTCGTCATTGCCGAACTTCTGGCTG
>JBAXRC010000602.1:0-1608 GCA_037131415.1 bacterium
CCATGATGCTGCGCCATGCCCCCGCCGCTTCCCAATACAACGAGCACCGCGGGACCGCTGATTGGCGCGGCAGACCTCCGCGCGGTTGAACGGCGCTGCACCGAATCGCAGATGCGCCCCGGACACATTTGCGACACTCCCGCCTTGCGCAGACTCCGGCGTTGCTTGTAGAGTTCACTCGGTCGGTCGAGAAAACCGTCCGCCCAGGTCTTTTCCAAGCGGCGAATGCCTGATGTCTGAAAGACAAGGTCGAAACGGCTACCGGAAGAGTCCAGATCGTATGACCCGACACGTGGAAGAATAATACTAATGGTTGGCAGGAGGAGAGAGAAATGAGTGATGATACGAACGGGCATGAACCGCGAATTCCCAGCAAACTGATTGTGACACTACGAGCTGGCGGATACCTTTTCGCGCTGGCGAATGTCATCTGCGTGGCTATTCTCGCCTGGGCTTACGTCTCCGTGAAGATGGAAAGGAAAACGATCTCAGTGACTGGTTCTGCGCGAAAGATGATCGTTTCGGACGTTGTGACATGGTCTGGCACGGTAACGGCCAATGACACGGAACTGGTCAAAGCGTACGACACACTGAAGGGTGAAACGGACAAGGTGAAAGCCTTCGTCATCGCGGCCGGCATCCAGGAAAACGACATAACGGCCGCGTCGATCACAACCGTACGCCACTACAAGAAGGAGGTTGTCAAAGCGCCCTCGGGAGCGCAGGGGGGCTCATCAGACTCACCGGCGGTTATCACAACGGACAAGGTTGATGGGTACACCCTGACGCAGGTTATCTCTATCAGTTCAACCAATATGGAAAAGGTGCCTGTCATATCGCGGAATGTGACGAGTCTCATCAAGGCGGACGTGCAGATCGACTCTGAGGCACCGCGTTATCTGTACACGAAGTTGAGCGAACTCAAGATCAACATGCTGGCTGAAGCAACGAAAGACGCGACGGCAAGGGCGGAACAGATCGTCAACAACGCAAACGGACATCTGGGCAAACTCGTGGAAGCAAGGATGGGCGTCATGCAGATCAACCCACGGGGAGTGTCTGCGACATCGGCCGAAGGCATCAACGATACCACATCCTACGAGAAGGAGATCACGGCCGTGGTGAGTGCGAAGTTCGAGGTGAGATGACATCTGCCAACGCCCGCGCTGCTCGTTACTCGCAGCCTGCGGCCGCTCGAACGAGAGCGCGGGCGTTGGGGGACCAAAGACATATGAAGAAACAGTTCAGCATCCTGCGGATCCTGGTCGTGACCGCAGTTGTGATTGTGATGGCCGGGGGCGTCGCCTGGTACAAGGGCTATTTCCAACCCTTCGGCTTCTACCGTCCCTCAAACTCACTCATGGTCCTGATGCCCTATCGCCACGCCGGCACGTGGGTGTTCGACGATCCCGCTGTTGGCTTGCGACAGGAACCGTTCGTGGCTGGGATTCCAGAGATGATGGATGCCATGGTGAAGGACATTCATGATCCTGAGAGGGGTTTCCGCCTTCTCTTCTCAACGCAACCGTTTCCAGGCTACAGCCACAAACTGGCTTGGCGCCGTGGGGATAAGTCGGGCAACTGGTACTACTCAGAGGAGTTCAGGAA
>JBAXRC010000603.1:0-1608 GCA_037131415.1 bacterium
GGGAGTTGAATATCCAGCAGGGAATGGAAAACCGTTTCAGCCTTGCGGGACGAGGCAATGGGCGCGGTCAGCCACCGCGTGAAGCTTTCGCGCTGGAACAGGCAGGCGGCGCTGAGTGAGGTGGCGATTTCCGTTGGTGCGGCCCGGGTAAAGGACAACGAGCGCCCGCGCCGTGTTGCCTTGACCACCAGAAGGGTCTCCCCGTTTTCAGCGATGCCGAAAGCCGTATTTGCCCTCAGGGTTTTTCCGGAAGTATTCATGTCAGGGGTGCTCCAGCCAGGCCAGAATGCGCACGTCGCCCGTCGGTAACCGGCAGCACAGGCCGCGGGCGATGGCGGACCGTGCGCCCATCGTTGATTTTGAGGTGACGGAGAAAAACTGTCCGAACATCGGAACCTCCGGCCGCTGGAGCGGACGGGGGAGCGCCTCCCGCGGGAGTCCCTGTAGGGTTGTGCGGGTCTGGACACCGGAGGGGAGTTGGTTTTCGAACGCCTGATATTCCAGTTGCGCGCTTCCGGCCTTCATGCCGGTGTGCAATGCTCCCCAGGCGGCATCGAGCGCCGCCGACCGGAGACTGAGCCGGCTCTGGGCCTCGTCACCCGTCCGGATTGCCATGCGGGCGGAAATCTGGGCCTGGAGGACCACCCCTGACAGGAGCGCCAGCAACAGAATCACCATCAGGAGCGCAAAGCCCTGCCGATTATGGGAATCAACACTCATGGGGCAGGCTATTTACGGGAAAGGGGGGCGGGAGTCAATCCGGCGGTTTCTGTTTACCGCCGGTAGAGCCGGTGTTCCCGGGTTTCAGCAGAGAACGCCGCCAGCCCGGGCTGCCAGCCGGCGATGATGGCATCCGCCGGGACGCCGCCTTGAAGTGCCAGGCGGACGGTGTCGGTGCCGTACAGTTTGTCGAACCACTCCAGCCTGGTGCCTGGCGCCTCCCAGAGTGCGGACGGGCCGTAAAGTTCCTGGATTGCGGCCAGTAGTTTCACGGATGTCTCCACTGGCTTAAATGCGGCATAGTCGGAAATCATCAGGCGCGCCCCATCCAGTTCCTGTCCGGCATACAATCCGCTTTTCGCGGTGTAGCGGGTGGGGACAAGATTGATTCCGTCAAGGCAGCCGATTAATCGCCGAGCCTCAAGCCACGGCGCGCCAATGAGCTGGAACGATAATTCGGTGCCGGAGCCGTAGTCCAGCGCCGGCAGTGCTTCGCCGAATACGGTGCTGGTGAAAAGACAGGCGGATTCCCATGATCGTATCCGTGGCGATGGCGGCACCCAGGGCGGCCATGAGGGCTGCCGCTCTGTCTCACGGTGATAGCCTTCCATTTCCGAAACGCGCAGGTCCAGGTTCAGTCCCAGCGCCCTGACCAGCCACCGGGCCGTTTCGCCGGGCGTGAGCCCGGTTTGCATGGGACCTGGAATAAACCCGACAAAAGTCTCAAAGGTGGGGTCGAGCAGGGGACCATCGGCGCCAAGAGGAAGGGGAACCGGTCGGTCAGCCACAATAACCGGCTTGCCTGCCCCGGCCGCCGCTTCAAGAACCAGGCGCAGGGTTGAGACATAGGTGTAGGGACGTGCGCCAAGATCCTGGAACTCGACAACC
>JBAXRC010000604.1:0-1606 GCA_037131415.1 bacterium
GGATTATATTAAGGGGGGGGGTTCCGACCCGGTCGACATTTACTTGGGCATGGTCAAAGCCTCCGTCTTGGATTCTTATAACCATGGGGGGTGGCCAGGTCGCTGCTCACTTGTCTTCTCCAGGAAACAAAGCGCAGCCATGGTTGCCAAGTTGAAGAAACGGATGGGAAAGAAGCCTGACGAGCGGATAGAGTTCGCCTGGGCTTTGATCGCCACGTCCATGATTGCAGGCGATGAAGCCACCTTCACTCAGGCGTATGACATATGCATGAAGGCGGGGCCGAAGATTTCCGCCCAAGCCAGCCGGATAGTGGACTCTGCCATTATGGGGCGGTATGATCTCTCCCTCCGCTACTGGAGGACCGTCGTCTTCAAAAAGGTTACCGCCAAGCCCATCCCAGGCATATATGGCTTTCTCCAAAAAGCCAGCCCCAGTTTCAACCGGCGCTGCGGTGTGGGATGGTGGACCTTGGACTATATCTCCGGCGGGGATGTTGTGGGGCCCAGCTCATTTTGTTTCAACAGGCCTCACGAGGTGGCACTGGCCTTGGAGAAGCCCTGCGATACAGCCCGCTTTCTGGCTCACGAGGGGATCCCGACCAAGGAAATGCCCGCCGCCGAGTTCGATGCGATTGCGGACAAGTGGGTTTTCATCATTAGCCGCAATCCAGACTATCAGCTCATAGACACCTGTCTGAAACTCACCCCCATTTGGGGTGCGGGAAGGACCTTCGACGTGATTCGGCGCGCCCTCTCCCATCACCAGCAGCTCTGGCAACGCATTTGTATTCCCGATGGAATGAGAATAATCGATCTTTACCGATTGTTCTTCGCCGATGTTGAGAAGCGGTCTTTCCAGGAAATCAAAAAGGCGCTGGCAGAGCTCGACAATCATGATCCCAAACTGCCCGAAAAAATTGCGGATCTCTATGCCAAGGCGGGCGTTCCCACGACATGCCTGCTTTTCTCGAAAAAGCTCAAGGAGGCGGGCTATGCGGACCTGTCTGCCGCCTATTTTCAGCGGGCGGTTGGATTTTGGGACGACATGATTAGCTCGTCTTGGAATTATACTGAAAGCCATGTCTGGGCTTGTCGAGACATCACTTCCGAACCCGGCTTCAGGGAGCTCTTCGATCGCTATGTGTTAGCTGACGGCGACTGCTGTGGCAATAATTTCGCGATAGACTCAATGCATCTCTACAAGGCCGTAATGGACTCGTATGAAGGGAAAACTGAGGTCGCGTTACAGGAATTGACCCGGGTGAATGACGCAGTGCTCAAAATTGTGGAAGTCGTTTCCTTCTACAAAGGCAATCCCTACCCCTCCCAGGTAGAACTGAAAGCACAACTGGAGGCCGATCTCCGGAATATGGGCGCACCGTCCAGCGACACGAAACTGCCACCTTCAACAACGAAGTAACACTCTAAAACGTTGCGATGTCGGGTGAGGTGTTACGCGGGTCGGCGTCTCCAGCAAGGCGAAAAGGTCCGGCTCGATAAGTGGCCCACCTTGGTGGATCCCTTATTTAAATCCAGTGGAGTCCCACAGGATGCCGGTTGTTGGGGTCTTTGTTGTTAGTTCTCAGGGAATTCGTGAATTTTCAGA
>JBAXRC010000605.1:0-1606 GCA_037131415.1 bacterium
GCACACGGCAGGGAGACCCATGGGCCTTGACCTCGCGGGTCACCCAGTCCCAGTGGCAGGTATGCTCGGGGAAAAGCCCCATATGCCCGAACCCGGTCGGCTTGATAGTGAAGGTCAGGTCATCCCACTTCATCGGCCACTGGGGCGGCGGCTGACGGGTAAACGTCCAATGCCCGCCACCGGTCGTGCTCCGGTGATAAACCCCGGCCGCCTGCTTCCACAACTCAGGCCGTTCCGGGCGCCAGAGCGCTACCGGCGAGGGGCGATTGAAGATATGCCCGCCGAACCGCTCGAGCCGGCACCCGTCCCCGGCATCCAGAAATTCATAATCCGCTGTTGTCCGTGCTGAAAGTTCCATCCCGAAAACCTACCACAGAGTAATCGGGAGCGCAGAGAAGAAAATTCACCGATCACCGGGACGTCGCACCAGAAGGGATGGACACCATTGATCATAATGCTGCCTTGATCACCAGCGCCTCACTGCTCTGCGAAAGATTGCCGGCCGCATCATACGCTTTCAACGTGTAAGTGTGTATTTCGGACGGCGGAACCTCTGTGTCCAGCCAGCTGTTCATCTCCTCAACCACGTCCTTAATCTGTACTCCATCACGGTATATGAAAATGAGAATTCCCACAGGAATAGCGCAGTGGTGATTCAGTTCAGCCACGACTTCATGGGAGCACCCTTTTTCAACGCGCCAGAGATGGCGCCGATCCGACGCCTGCTGACAGAGTCACATCGTGGCTTGATATTCAAGGGCACCACCCAACGTAACGCGCTTCGATTGACAGAAACCCTGTTGAAACTAAAAGGCACTCCAAGAGTAATGATGTTGATTGAACTATTGAATTGCCTGGCAACAGCCAAAGCGCCTTTCAACCGGTTATCAAGCTGCCCGTTCGATGAAACTCCGTCAACCAAGGAACAAGCCCTGTTTGATCGGGCCTTTGCCACCATTGTCGGCCAATATCGCCATCCCCTCCGACAGGCGGAGGTCGCCAAAAGCCTGCATATGACACCAAAAACATTCAATCGTTATTCCAGCAACATTGCGGGCACGGGTTTACCCAATCCCTGATCGAATACCGCGTTGCGATGGCCTGTCGGTTATTGCAGGAGACAGACCTGCGGGTTACGGAGATCTGCGAGCGAAGCGGGTTCTGCAACCTTGCCAACTTCAATCGCCAGTTCCTGAGGTGTAAGGGCCTTTCCCCACGCGCCTATCGAAACAGGTGGATCTCCGCATAAGCCCGACACCGCTGAAACTCCGGACACAAGGGCTTATCCAGAAATGCCTGCTGCCCGGAATCCTCTATCCCTTACGCACCCTTCTTCCACGACTGCTCGATCTCTTCCAGTGTCTTGCCTTTCGTCTCAGGCACCATGATCAGGACAAATACCAGGCCTGCAAGACTGCACGCCGCATAGATCCAGAAGGTCTTTGCATTACCTATCGCCTCCACCAACATGGGAAATGTCTGCGAAACTATAAAGCAGGAAAGCCAGATGACAAGAACCGCCACGGACATTGCCCTACCACGGATCTTTGTCGGGAATATCTCGGAGATTACAATCCATGGAACCGGCCCCATTGCCGATGCAAAC
>JBAXRC010000606.1:0-1604 GCA_037131415.1 bacterium
TTTTGGCGGCAGTTTTAGTAGTCACAGCCCCCGCCTGCATCGGCAACCCTGCCGCTAGCACAAGCACCGGGACGAAAAGCAACCCGATCCGGTGAATGAATGGGCGAGTAGAGTGCCCGCTGGAAGTCCGCAAAAAGCTGGCAACAAAACCAAAGTTCATAAAGTTCATATCCCCTCCCCAGTCTATAAAATCTCTACTTCACTTTATAAGGAATATAATAACTTCCCCCGTCACCGCAGTCAATAACACTTTCTTCAAGACAAGGCTCGCCCCGCCTATTGAATGATCAGTAGCGTCCCATTATTCCGTACCAGCGCAATCTGTTTCCCATTCAGGTAATTGTAGTCAATGACGTAGCCAAGCGGACAGGTTATAGAGTCGAAATGGCCGGACAGACTCGTATAATGAACAAAGACATATGCACTGTCATTTAAAGCCCCGGACGCCGTGAAATTCATCCGGATTTTGCTGACATCCATCCCCGCCGCAGTGATGAGGCCGGCGGTGCCGCTCCCGGCCGGGTCAACGGCAACGGTGTAGGCCTGACTGACCCCATTGGAGAAAATCACTTGCGCTGAAACATCGAACACCGCGCCCGTCGCGATCATGACGTTCGTACTGCTGGCGATGAATCCGGAGGCCCCCAACGTCAGCGTCCCGCCATTAATCTCCGTGACGCCCGTGTAGGTGTTCGTCGTGGCAAGAATCAGCATCCCTGAACTTGCCTTGACGACTGCGCCGGTTCCACTGATGACCCCGCTGAGTGTCTGCGTTACGGTGCTGCTGTAGATGAAGGTCCCTGAGTTGTTTATGGTGCCCGCATAGCTTCCGTTCCCCAACTTACCCGAACCGCCAACCTCCAGCACTCCTTCAATACCGGTCCCACCACCATAGGCATTCACGCCGGTGAGAATCCACTTGCCCGGGCCCTGCTTGGATAAATTGACAGTGGAAGTGGAAGTGCCGTTATTGGAAATGGCCAGGCCCATCGTGTTGTCATTGGTATTGGAAGCCTTGAGATTAAGGGTAAACGTCCTGTTCGCCATCGCCCACGCCGGACTGCCGGCATTCGTGAACTTGAGGGCACCGCTACCCGAAGCATCAATCGTCGCCCCCTGGCCATAGCCGGTATTGTTGAACCTGATCAATCGGTCGGTGCTGTCGCCACTTCCCGTGTATCGCAGGGTCGGGCCATTTAGTGAATTGAAAACAAGATTGACGGCGCTATTCGCGGAGCTTCCGATACTGCTTGCGGCCCCGCCGTTGGCGAGCTTCGTGACTTCCAGAACGCCCTTGTCAATGGTGGTCACGCCGCTATAGGAAGAATCGGCAGCTGAAAGCACGAGCGTACCGACACCGGACTTGGTAACGCCGCCGCTCGTGGCGTACGCGCCGGTGGAAATCGCCAGGGTGTTTCCGGTCGACACATCAAACGTGGCGGTTTGCCCCGCCATCACTTGCCAGGGACGGTCAATCGTCGTGCTCTGACCGGTGCCGGCGTACTGTAACGCGCCACCGTTGAAGGTCAACGTGCCGGTGCTGGTGGTCGCGTGACCGAGATTTCCGTCACTGCCCGCCATGAGATTACCAGTAACGACAAGTG
>JBAXRC010000607.1:0-1597 GCA_037131415.1 bacterium
GCCCTACGGCATGTGGGATTCGACCATCGGCATGGCCTTCCGCTACCCGCTGCTGGTGCATCAACTCAACATGCTCATGACCTTAGGGCCGGGGATGGTCAATATCGGCGCCGTGCGGCGGGCGATGGTTTCCGACCGCCTGCCCGACGAGGAACTCCAGCGCTACGAATCGCTGTTCCAGTCTGAGTCCCAGCGGGTGGTTGTCGACATGATCGCCTTCGACCCTCTGACTTGGTTGGCGGCCCCATCGCTGCCGGTGCTGGTGATGGGCGCCGGCCACGACGCCTTCCTCACCATCTCCCAAGTCAACGCCACCGCCCGCGCCTTTGGCACCACCGCCGTGATCTTCCCCATCTGGGCCAGCGTGACCCCCAGCGAGAGGTTCAGGAGCACGTTGTAAACCATGCACGCCCCCGCGACGCTCCAGAACATGCTGTGCAGGAAAAAGTACCAGTAGATGCGGTGGGTCAGGCATTCTTTGGCATAGGTCTTGAGCTTGCCCCATAACCCCGCCGCCATCGCCGACACCGTCATCTTCGTTGTCGCCGGTATCCCGATGTTCCTCAAGGGGACAATCCCCTCATAATACCTGGTTGCTCTTTGGGAGCCGTTCCAATAGCTCCGAAAGATCGCGACACCGTATGGCGCCCCGGTCTACCAGCGCCCGCACTCTCGACACGGCCTCTTTCGACAGGGTGTAATCCCGATCGGCAATCCCGTCGGCGATAAACACCGGCCTGCCATCGGAAAGGCCCTTTTCAAGAAGTTCAAGATTAGCCAGGTTGCCGCCCCCGAACGGAACCGGGGAGAGGACGAGGGCATCGGCGCTTCCGGCCAGCACCTGCGCCCCGGCCAACGCTTCCCGGCTGATGGGGGAGAAGGGTTTTTCGAGGGCCATCCGGATTCCCAGTGCCCCGGCCACCTCCACATCGAGATCTCCCTGGTTCAAAACACCACAGGTGACCGTGTAGCCGCACAAGGCCAGTCGCCGCAGAAACGCCTCGCCACAGCCACCCCCGGCAATCACATGAACCTGTATCCCTTTCCCCGAGCCGGGTGAAGGCAGACGCGGCGCGGGCAGGATGCTGATCCCGCCGCTTTGGGGGTCCTGATGAACCCGGACATCACAATGATACACGCGGCGCAACGTCTCCTCCGTCAGCACATCCACCGGAATCCCGTCCGCCACCAGCCGCCCCTGCTCAAGCAGGATCAGGCGACGGCTGAATTCGGCCGCCATCTGGAGATCGTGGCTGATCATGACCACGGTCACCCCGTCATCCCGGTTCAATCGCTCCACCAACTGCATGATTTCCAGCCGGTGATTGATGTCCAGGTGCGAGGTGGCTTCGTCCATCAGGATAATGCGCGGCTCCTGGGCAAGGGCCATGGCCACAATGGCGCGCTGCCGTTCCCCGCCACTGAGTTCATTCAGGGGCCGGCGCCGGATATCCGCCACATCGGTATAGACCAGGGCGCGCTCCACCGCCTGATGATCCCGGATCGAGGGACTGGAGAATCGCCCGATGGCGGCGGTGCGCCCCATCATGACCACCTCTTCCACCGTGAAGGGCACGGGAATATCCAGATCCTGGGG
>JBAXRC010000608.1:0-1595 GCA_037131415.1 bacterium
TGGGAATGCCCATGCGCGTGGTCGTGGCCATGATCGTGGGAATGCCCGTGGTCATGGGGGGGGTGGTGATGCCCATGGCTATGGCCCAACGCTGTACTGCATCCGCAATCTTTACACATTGACCCGCTCCTTCTGAATTTTAGATTTTTGATTGAAGATTGAAGATTGAAGATTTTGGACGCAGGACTCCTGACCCTGTCGAAATCACCATTCAAAAATCTTCAATCAAGAATTTTCCTCAATTTCCATCGCCTTGATATAGAGCTCGCGCCCATCCATGAGCTCGATGTTCAGGGTGGCCCCGGCGGCCATCGACTCTTCCGCCGCCAGCTCGAACACGGCGCGCAGGGCGTCGGGATCGGTACCGGACAGCCGGCCGATCACGACCGTGATGCTGGGAATCGCCCGGGCATTGCGCTCCCGCGCCACCTTCTCGGTCTGCTCGATCAACGCCAGCGCTATGGACATCTCATGCATCAGCAGATCCTCGGCAGCAATTCACCACGCGGCACATCGACCAGGCGCCTGCCCCCCGTGATGGTCTCGAGGATGACCCGCCCCTTCGTCGCCGTCACTTCGCCGATCTTCACCGCACCGCGCCCTTCGGGCATTCCGCGCCACACCTTCAGGATGGCTTCCGAAACCGGGGGCGCGCAGACCAGGATCATGCGCCCCTCCGACGCCACTTGCAACAAATCCACGCCCAGCATTTCCGCTGCCGCCTTCGCTCCGGCGGAGAACGGAAGATCGGTCTCGCGCAGGAGAATCCCCGTGGCCTGTCCCTCGACCACCTCGTTCAGGACCGAGGCCAGTCCGCCCCGGGTGGGATCCCGCATGAACCGGATGTGCGGCGCCCATTCCCGGACCCCCTGCACCAGCCGGTGCACCGGGCCCGTGTCGCTGGTGACGCCATGGGTGATCCGGATCCCCTCGCGGGCCGCCAGTACCGCCATGCCATGGTCGCCCACGGGACCGCTTACCAGGATAGGGTCCCCTGCCGCCACCCGGCCTACACCCAGCTCAAACCCGTCCATCAGCTCCCCGATGCCGGCCGTGTTCACATACATCCCGTCGCACTGCCCGTGCGCCACCACCTTGGTGTCACCGGTCACCACGGCCACGCCGCAGTCATCGGCGGCCTTTTTCACGGAATCCAGAACCCGGCGCAGGGTGGTCAGGGGCAACCCTTCCTCGAGTATCAGTGCCAGCGACAGCCAGCGCGGGCGCGCCCCGCAGACCGCAAGGTCATTCACCGTGCCGTGGACCGCCAGGTCGCCGATGTTCCCGCCGGGAAACTCCAGCGGCTGGACCACAAAGCTGTCCGTCGTGAACACCATCGCCCGTCCGGCGGGCACCGGCAGGGTGGCGCCATCGGGAAGCCCCTTCAGGGCTCCATCCCCGAACCGCGACACAATCTCCCGCTGGATCAGGTCACGGGACAGCAACCCGCCCCCGCCATGTCCCAATTGTATTGTCTGTTCGCTCATAAATCAGAAATCTGCACCCATCAATTGACAATATACTTGAAGTACGCCGCACACGTTCCCTCTGAACTGACCATGCAGGGGCCGACCGGATGATCCGGCGTGCAGGCC
>JBAXRC010000609.1:0-1594 GCA_037131415.1 bacterium
GCCCGATTAGGATATTGCCGCAACATTTTCTTTCTCGTTCTGCACGGTTTTCTCTGTGCCTCTGTGCCCTCTAGCTTGGTACTCCAAGCGGGTGGTGAAAATCTTCTCTTGTTTTCGCCTCTTGTGGGTTGCCCCCCTTATAACTGTCCCGTTACACATTGGCTGTTATTGATGTTGAATCGTTGGTTTTTTGGTGCTTAATTTCCGTCCTGGCCCCTGTGTGGGCCGGGTAGGGAATTCAGGATATCAACAGATATGCGAGGATATTTTCCAGCCAAGCGTCATTCGCTCCTGCTTCTGGCGGGACTTCTGGTCGGCACGATTGCGGTGCTGGCCGCGGCCAATCTTTGGGCGCTACGCAAGTTGCACAGCCGTAGTCTGCATGACTCGGCGACGCAGTCGGTCCTGGATCTCGGCTCGGAGCTGGCGCGGAATCTGGCGAACCAGCCGGCGATCCAGTCATCCCGCGGGGAATCGCGCCGGTGGGCGGATTTCTCGCGCCTGATCCGGTCGCTCAAGCGGGTGGAGCCCTCGTTGCAGTATGTCAGCGTTAATGAAGGCCAGGAGACGCTGTTCCATGAGGATCTGACCTCCATCACAACCAATTCAACGGGGGTGGGGGATGCCAGGGATGTGCGGATCGGGCGCAAGATGGTGGCCTTGGAAGACGGGGTGGTTCCCGTTCTGACCTTCTCCGCGACCCTTCCGGACGAGACCGGTCTGGGGCGAACGGTCCAGGTGGCGATGCGGAAGGATGCCGTCCAGCAGCGGGAGGAGCAGGCTTCCCGCATGTTGGGACTGATGTTCCGGTTGTCCCTGGTCACGCTGGTCGTCGCGTTGGGGTTGGCGGCCGTGTTCGGGATCTGGATGTTCCGGCATGAAATGGAGCGGCAGAGGCGTCGCCGGGATGAGGAGCATCTGGCCTTTTCCGGACTGCTGGCCGACGGGATCATCCATGATGTCCGCAATCCCATGAGTTCCCTGCGGCTGGACATCCAGATGCTGAAGAAAGAGGCGGAGAAGGGGGCCGGGTGCCGGCCGGACCGTATTGCCGAACTCGCCGGACGGTCGCGGAATACCATGGACCGGGTGGATCTGGTGATGAAGGAGTTTCTTTATGTCTCCAAGCCCGAATCGAGGGAGCCCGAGCATTTTGATGTGAATGACTGTGTCCGGGATTGTATTGACCTGCTGGGACCGCGTTTCGAGGCCGCCCGCCTGCGGCTGGAGCTCAAGTTGACGGCCGAGCCCCTGGGAATGCTGGGCCAGAGCGTGGGACTCAAGCGTGCGATCATCAATATCCTGACGAATGCGAAGCAGGCGACTCCGGAGGGTAAGACGGTGACGGTCACCACCCGGCGTGATGGCAACGTCGCCATTCTTGTCGTCGAGGACGAGGGATCCGGCCTTGCGAAGGCCGAGATCAACCGGCTTTTCGAGATGTTTGTGACCGGCCGCCCGGACGGCATCGGGCTGGGACTCTATCTGGCCAAGGCCGCGGTCGAAAATTGCGGTGGGACGATCTCAGGCGAAAACCGTCCGGAAGGCGGCGCCCGGTTTACGCTCCGTCCCCCTCTTTGAAGGGCTCATGGTT
>JBAXRC010000610.1:0-1586 GCA_037131415.1 bacterium
CAGGGATATAGCTGCCGGGCTGGCGGTGCTGCACGAGCAGGATATTGTCCACCGCGACCTGAAGCCCAGCAACGTGCTCTTTGACGGGCAGGGGCGCGCAAGGGTGGCGGATTTAGGCCTGGCGCAGCTGCCGGGGGGCATGTCAAGCCGCACGCGCCTGGGCAGCCAGGCCAGCAACCACCCCGGCACGCCGGAATACATGAGCCCCGAGCAGAAGCGCGGGGAAGACGCCGATGCCCGGAGCGACATCTATTCATTGGGGTTGATGACCTACAAATTATTGACGGGCCGCGAGGTGGGCGTGAAACTGCCCTCGCGTATCGATCCCGCCCTGGTGACGGCATGGGATGAGATCGTTTCCGAGGCCACGGAAGCGCACCACAGCGAGCGGATGGTCTCGTGCAGCCGGTTCATGGAACTGCTCGACAAGGCCGAATCCCAGATGGCTTCCGGAGTCGCATCCTCCGTCCACCCCAAAATTCCGCCACCCATTCCCGCCGGTCCGAAACCGCCGGTGGTGAGTGACGATCAAAATGATGGGCAGGTCGATCCGATTCCGGAAAAACCCAAAGGAATAAAAGCGTGGCTCAAGTCGAGGTCGCTTGGCGTGAAGGTGCTTTTGATCCTGGCGGGAGTGCTCGTTGCGGGACTGATCGCCTATATGGCCTGGCCGAAAGCCAAGCCGGCAGTGATTGTGGAGCCCCCTGATGTCACGATACCAGTGTCGATGCCTGTTTCCGAAACGCCCCCGGACGTCAATCCCTTTGAGCAGGGGGTGCCGGTGAACAATGCCGTGACGGCCGTTGTGCAGGTTACCCAGCCAACTCCGCCTGTAGGGACGGGAAGTCCGGAACGCATCGATTGGGTAAGCAGGAGCGATTACCCTGCGGCAAGAGGAGCGATGTCGTCATCGGTCGCCGCGGGTCGGATCTATACGATCGGAGGCTACGGCGGATCATGGTCGCCCCAGGTCTGTTCCTATGATCCCTCACAGACAGCTCAGGGCTGGGTTAGTGTCACTAGTCTACCGGTGGCGCGAATATCAAGCGCAACAGTGACCGTTGACGGGAAGGTTTACTCAATCGGCGGCGAGGCTGGCTACGTGCTGCAGTCGGCGGTGTATGTCTATGATCCGAATCATCCTGAATCAGGTTGGGCAAGTGTGAGCAACTTGCCAAAAGCCTTTTCCCGAATGGGGGCCGCGGTGGTTGGCCGCAAGATTTATCTGTTCGGCGGTGCGGAAGCTGTAGGTTATCCCCTGAACAGCGGCGTAATGTCGTCAGTTTATGTCTATGACACTCTTGCGCCGACCAAAGGTTGGCTCTATGTGACGAATATGCCAGCGCCAAGGCATTCGACGAGTGTTGAGGTGGTGGATGGGCGCATCTATGTGATTGGTGGATCGGATGTTGGGGATACGTTCAAATCCACTGTATGGAGCTATGACCCTGCGAAACCCGGCTTGGGCTGGACTGTGGAAAGCAATCTGCCGGCGAACATGGTTACGAGCCTAGTTGTTGCAAATAAGAAGATTTATCTGATCGGGGGCGACGTGATGGGCGGGGGGGGCGTCGGCACGGCTAAGG
>JBAXRC010000611.1:0-1566 GCA_037131415.1 bacterium
GGTGGTGGTGGCTCGCCAGGCGCTTTTCTTCCTGGTGGTGTGGGAAATGATGTCGCTGGCCGCTTTTTTCCTGGTCACCCTGGAGCATGAGAAGCAGGAGGTCCGGGTGGCCGGCTGGATTTACCTGATTGCGGCGCATGTCGGGGTGGCTTTCCTGTTCGGCCTGTTCCTGGTGCTCGGCAGGCATGCCGGGTCGTTCGACTTCGACCGCTTCATGGCGGCCGCCCCTCTAGCGCCGTCAACGGCCATCGTGGTGTTTATCCTCGGCCTGGTCGGCTTTGGAACCAAGGCGGGCCTGGTTCCGTTCCACATCTGGCTTCCCGAGGCGCACCCGGCGGCCCCCAGTCATGTCTCGGCCCTGATGTCGGGCGTGATGATCAAGGTCGGGATTTACGGCCTGCTCCGGACCCTGATGTTCATGGGGGCGCCCGCCTTCTGGTGGGGGCCGGTTCTTGTGGCGATCGGGATTCTCGGGGCAGTGTTGGGGATTTCCCTGGCGTTGTTCCAGCGGGATATCAAGCGTGTGCTGGCTTACTCCAGTATCGAGAACGTCGGATTGATTGTGTTGTCATTTGGTATCGCGTTCTGGGGGCTTACGACCGGCTGTTACTGGGTGGCGTACATGGGCATGGCGGGGGGATTCCTCCACATCTGGAACCATTCGATGATGAAGGGGCTCATGTTTCTGGCGGCGGGCAGCATCCTGCACGGGGCGGGAACCCGGGATATCGAGAAGCTGGGCGGCCTGCTGCGGCACCTTCCGCGGACCGGCACGCTGATGATGCTGGGCGCGGTGGCCATTGCGGCGATCCCGCCCCTGAACGGGTTTGTGAGTGAATGGTTGATCTATCTGGCCCTGGTGAATGGCGGCCTGCAGTTCCCGGGGGTCAGCGGCGTGGCGTTGCTGCTGATGGTTGGAATTCTGGCCCTGGTTGGTGGCCTGGCCCTGATCTGCTTTGTGCGGCTCACGGGGATGGCACTGCTCGGGGAGCCTCGCAGTCCTCGGGCCGCCGAGGCCCATGAATCATCGCGCTGGATGACGGTCCCCATGGGGATCCTGGCGGGAGGCTGCGTGGCGGCGGCACTCTTTCCCCAGGTTCTGCTGCGGGCCTTTTCCCGGGCCGTGCAAGCGGCATTCGCTGTTCCCTCCCCCGTGTTCGTGGCGGCCATCGATACGGAGCGGTCGCCGCTCGCCATCCTGGGCCTGGTTAACGGGGTGATCTGGCTGTCCCTCGGGGTCATCGCGCTTCTTCTCCTGATGGCATTGAAAAGGGGCCGGGTGGCGTCCGATTCCACCTGGGGCTGCGGGTATGTCGCCCCTACGGCGAAGATGCAGTACACGGGCAAGTCGTTTTCCGAAATGATTGTCACGCGGGTTCTGCCCAGGCCGCTTCGCCCGAAGACGCGGGAGGAGGCGCCCGAGGGGTTCTTCCCCGGCAAGGGGGCTATGACGACCAGCTATCCCGACACGCTGCGCCGGCTATTTTACCAGCCCTCATTCGACTGGCTGGTGGGGCATTTCACCCGGTTGCGCTGGTTGCAAAAGGGGCAGATCCAGTTTTACAT
>JBAXRC010000612.1:0-1563 GCA_037131415.1 bacterium
TGTAGGTGGCCAGGGGATTGGACACCGTCAGGGGGAATTCCGCCCGGAGTGCACGTTCCCGGGTTTGCCAGGCAACCTTGCAGGACACTTCCACGCGCTCGCCCGCCGAACCGCCGGCAAGCCGGATGGTCTGGATGAAAGTCGAGTTGAAAGCCTGGCGTTCCACTTCCAGCGCCACACGGACCGGGCCATTCTCCACCACCCTGATCTGGGCAGGACCTTCCACATACCCGCGCGGCGGCTGCTTCCGGTCCGACCAATCCATGTTCCAGGCGGGATATTCGCCGGGGTTTTCGTAGGTGAACACCCAGCGCGAAGGCGCGGAAAGTATTTCACGCTTGGCCGACTTGTCAAAGACGCTGGCGATATCACCGGCCTCGTTGATCGTCACGCGGTACCGGGCATTTTCAACGGCACGGGGCGTCACGCTCAAACCGGACGCAACCGCCCTGGGCTTACCCGCCACAGCGGAAAACACGGCCATGCCAACCGAGGGAACGCGGGCCTGGAACAGGATACGAGTGGTGCCGTTGGTCCGCCCGAGAATCTGGGTGGGCACCGGCTTTCCGGCGGCGTCATACACCTGGACATCCACACCTTCCGCCAGGGCCAGCGAGGCTTCCACAGGGTCTTGTCTTTCAATGGAAAGCGGATTGAAAACGACCAGCGGGATCCCAGCCACACGCGTATCCAGGCCGCGAGCCACGCCGGAAATGCCTTCGGTCAACGCCGAGGCAAAGGTGTTGAGAGCAATCACCTCGTCATTCAATGAATACTCATAGGCTTTGGGCACCGACGTGCCGGGCAGAATGTCATGGAACTGGGCGCCCAGAAACACCCCCCAGGCCTTGAACAGTTGCTCCCGGGGATAGGGCGCGGATCCAAGCAGGTGCGCGGCAACGGACGCTTTTTCCGCCGCATCGGCCAGTACTTCATTCATCCGGTTCCAGCGCTTCATGTAAGCCGCCGAGGAAATCGAACCCGCTGAGTGTTGCGTCAGGAGCAGGTCGCCCTTGTACACGTCCAACTTCGCCTTCTGTGCGTCCGACACATCCCGGAACATCTGATCGGCTCGGGAAGAAACGACTTTGAGCGGTCCCTCCGAGGTGGCGCTGGCCTCAACCCATTTGGCTGAATTTTCATCAGGGGCGCCACCTTGGTCACCGGTGCCATAATAGTGATAGAGCGCATACAACCCGGTCTTGTCGCCAAGCGCCTTGCACGTACCCAGCCACCCGCCATCGCCACTCATATTCCGGCCAATCGAGCCAACGTAGCAACCGGGATTCAACGCGGCGATGACCGAGTTACCGTCAGGCCCCTCCCAGCGTCCGATGTCAAACGGGATTCCAACGGCCGACCCCCAGCTCAGCTTCTGCGTGGAGAAGCCCTTGATTCCGCAATGGCTGAGGATGGAGGGCAGCGAGGCCGGAAACCCGAAACAGTCTGGCAGCATGAATTCGGCGCTTTCTGTCCCGAACTCTTTCTTGAAATACTGGTGACCATAGAGAATCTGCCGGATCAGGGATTCGGATGAGGGCACATTGACATCGCTCTCCTCCC
>JBAXRC010000613.1:0-1563 GCA_037131415.1 bacterium
GGGAGGAGAGCGATGTCAATGTGCCCTCATCCGAATCCCTGATCCGGCAGATTCTTTACGGGCATCAGTATTTCAAGAAGGAGTTCGGCATGGAAAGCGCTGAATTCATGCTGCCCGATTGTTTCGGGTTCCCGGCATCGCTGCCCTCCATCCTCAGCCATTGCGGAATCAGGGGCTTCTCCACGCAGAAGCTGACCTGGGGCTCGGCCGTAGGGGTCCCGTTTGACATTGGCCGGTGGGAGGGGCCTGACGGCCGCTCGGTCATTGCCGCCTTGAATCCCGGTAGCTACATTGGCTCGATTGACACGAATATGAGTGATCATGCCGGGTGGCTCGGAACCTGCAGGGCACTCGGCGACAAGACCGGGTTGTATGCCCTCTACCACTACTATGGCGTTGGGGACAAGGGCGGCGCTCCGGGTGAGGCTTCTGTCAGGTGGGTGGAGGCCAGTGCCACCTCCACGGGATCGCTCAGGATCGTCTCTTCCAAGGCCGATCAGATGTTCCGGAATGTGTCGGACGCGCAGAAGGCAAAACTGGACATATACAAGGGCGACCTGCTGCTGACGCAACATTCGGCCGGCTCGATTTCCTCGGCGGCTTACATGAAGCGCTGGAACCGGATGAACGAGGTGCTGGCCGATGCGGCGGAAAAGGCGTCTGTGTCTGCCCACCTGCTCGGTTCAGTGCCGTACCCCCGGGAGCAACTCTACAAGGCATGGGGACTGGTTCTGGGCGGACAGTTCCACGACATCCTGCCGGGTACCTCCATTCCCAAAGCCTATGAGTATTCATGGAATGACGAGGTGATCGCCCTGAATACCTTTGCCTCGGCGCTGACTGAAGGCGTGGCCGGCGTGGCCCGTGGCCTGGATACGCGGGTGGCGGGCGTGCCGTTGGTCGTGTTCAATCCGCTTTCCATTGAAAGGCAAGACCCTGTGGAAGCCTCGCTGGTTCTGGCGGATGGTGCGGATGTCCAGGTGTATGACGCCGCCGGCAAGCCGGTGCCCACCCAGATCCTCGGGCGGACCAACGGCACGACGCGCCTCCTCTTCCAGGCCCGCGTTCCGTCGGTTGGCATGGCCGTGTTTTCCGCCGTGGCGGGCAAGTCCAAGGCGATTCCGTCTGACTTGAGCGTGACGCCCCGCACCCTTGAAAACGCCCGGTATCGTGTGACCCTCAACGAGACCGGTGATATTGCCAGCGTCTTTGACAAGGCGGCCGGGCGTGAAATGCTTTCTGCGCCTGCTCGCTGGGTTTTCACCCACGAGAGTCCTGGTAAGTATCCCGCCTGGAATATGGATTGGGCGGACCGGCAGCAGCCGCCGCGTGGGTATGTCGAAGGCCCCGCCCAGATCAGGGTGGTGGAGAATGGCCCGGTCCGTGTGGCGCTGGAAGTGGAGCGCCAGGCGTTCAACTCGACCTTCATCCAGGCCATCCGGCTTGCCGGCGGTTCGGCGGGCGAGCGCGTGGAAGTGTCCTGTAAGGTGGCCTGGCAAACCCGGGAGCGTGCACTCCGGGCGGAATTCCCCCTGACGGTGTCCAATCCCCTGGCCACCTACA
>JBAXRC010000614.1:0-1558 GCA_037131415.1 bacterium
CTACTCCTCCGTCCGTCTCGACATCCGTCGTATCGCGGCCATCAAGGATGCCGCCGGCAAGGTGATGGGAAACCGGACCCGTGTGAAGGTGGTCAAAAACAAGGTGGCCGCCCCGTTTGTGGAAGCCGAGTTCGACATTCTCTTCGCCCGCGGCATCTGGTGGGCCGGATCCGTCATGGACAGCGCGATTGAACACGGGCTGGTGGAAAAGCGCGGCTCATGGCTCTCCTTCGAGGGGACCCAGCTTGGCCAGGGGCGCGAGGCCGCCGCCGAGGCCATCTCCAAGGATCCCGAACTGGAGAAGAAGCTCGTCGAGCGCGTGAAGGCAAAAGTCGGTTCGGTGGCGTCACGCTGATGTCAATCCTGGGCTCACAAGTCGAGCGCAATCTTGGCGAACAGCCGGTCGCCGGGCTCATGGTCAAACATGAGCTCAAGCCGCAGCATCTGGTGGCCGCCTCCTCGGAACAGATCACGCACAAGATGGTTTCACGCGCTTGCAAGGGGCGGCGGCTGACGCGGAATGTCCAGTTCAAGATCGTCAATGCGCTGAATAAAGCCACCGGGGCAACCTACAAGCTGGCGGATCTCTTTAATTACTGACCCGCGGTCCGTAAACCCTGACGTTTTCATGGGTGAAGAGAAGTGTCGTCCCGGGCGGAGCCGTGCCTTCGCTGTTGATGGTAACGGTGTATACCTTGTTTCCTGCCCCATACCAGTCGGTTCCGGTGCCGCGGAGATACAAGGCCTTCCTCAGGTAACCGATCCAGTGCCGGGCATCCTGCGCGGGATGCCCTGTCCATTCGGGCGGGCGCTGGATTTCCAGGGGCATCTCCTCGCTTGTGTTTACTGAAAAGCGCGGGCAACCGGAGACGTAGGCTTGAATTTGCGCCCGTGCTTTCCCGGGCGCCTCAATGCGGTAAGGTCCCTTGGGATCGTATTGCTCAAGAAACCGGGCCGCACGATAGACCGATTCATTGGGTGAATCCGTGGACTGGTTGATGACGATGGTGAAGGCCGCCAAAATCGTGAGCGCGGCAAGGGCCGGTTCCCAGGTCCGGTGTCCAAGGGGAAGCGGTTGATCGGGACTGAAGGCGCTGATACCCATGGCGGCCATAAACGTGACAAACGGTAGAGCCACCAGGGCGCCATACATTTCCGGCGTACAGGATAGTACGAGGGTTGCGAATCCCCCTGCAAGCATGACCCGCGCCGCGGGGGAGACCTTTCCTTTTTGCCGATAGAGCCCCACCACGGCCAGGGGGAGCAGCCAGGCGAAGCGAGTGATGAGGCGCCAGCCGAGCCCGAGCGGACCCTCGCCGGAGATTATCAGGCCAGTGCCCAGGGCGATGATGAACGCAAGCAGAAGCAACCCCCTCCCGCGAAGGAGGGCCAACGCCGGGGAGACGATGAAGACGAGGGGAATAAGGACGATCGCGATGATTCCGGCCTTGTGGGAGAGGCCGAGCAGAAGTGACAACAGGAGAAAGGCCGGGATGTGTGCAAGGCGCTGCAGTGGAGCCAGAGGAGGGGGCGGGGCCAGCAGTTTGAGGGCGACCAG
>JBAXRC010000615.1:0-1545 GCA_037131415.1 bacterium
CGCCGAAGCAGCCCAAAGGCTTGGCCGGAAAGAAGCTGGTGCTGGCAATGGAGGTGACCCCGCAACTGCGGCGCCCGTTGCGGGTCGCCCCGAAACTCTGGGCACCATCCTCAATGACCGTTATCCCGTGCCGGGCCGCGATACTGTTGATCCGGTCATAGTCAGGCATCTGGCCGAACAGGCTGACCGGCATGATGACCTTGGTCCGGGGCGTGATGGCCGCCTCGATAAGGTCGACGTTGATATTGAACGAGGCGGCGTCAATGTCGACAAATACCGGCTTCGCGCCCACCAGTCCGATAACCTCCGCCGTGCTGATCCAGGTGAAGGGGACGGTAATCACCTCATCCCCCTGCCCCACCCCAAGCGCCCGCAGGGCAATCTCCAGACTATCGGTGCCGCTGGCCACCGTGAGGGCATGCCTGACCCCCACATAAGTTGCCAGTTGCGTTTCGAGTTCCGCGATTTCCGGCCCCATGATGTAGTGCCCATGGTCGAGCACAGCCTGCATCCGGGCGTCTATTTCAGCCTTGTAGCGCTGGTATTGTGTCTGGAGGTCGATGAATTGCATGAGTTGTTGGTTGTTAGGACTTTCTACAGTCTCCCGTCTAGTCCCTTCCGGGAGAGGACGCCTTTGATATCGAATATGACTACGTTGTCTTTTCTGAAAGCCTGGAAATCAAGGGTTTTGAATTTATCATGGGAAACGGCCAGTACAACGGCATCTGTGGCGGCCAGCTGCGCCTCATCAGGCCATGGACTGAGGTCCAGGCCATACTCATGCTTCACTTCGTCGGCATCCGCCCAGGGATCGTGGACCGTCACCTTGCAGCCGAATTCCTGAAGCTCACGGATGACGTCGATCACCTTTGAATTCCGGATATCAGGACAATTCTCCTTGAAGGTAAGCCCCAGCACCAGGATATTGGCACCCTGGATGCGGTGCCCCTTCTGAATCATGAGCTTGACCACGCGGTTGGCCACATAGGAGCCCATGGAATCATTCAGGCGGCGGCCGGCCAGGATGATCTCGGGATGATAGCCCAGCGATTGGGCCTTGTGAGTCAGGTAATACGGATCCACGCCGATACAGTGCCCACCAACCAACCCGGGACGGAACGGGAGAAAGTTCCATTTCGTTCCAGCGGCTTCCAATACATCCTGCGTATCGATCCCCATCCGCTCGAATATCAAGGCCAACTCATTGACAAAGGCGATGTTGATGTCGCGCTGGGAATTCTCGATGATCTTCGCCGCCTCGGCCACGCGGATGCTGGGCGCCCGGTGCGTCCCTGCCGTAATGATGGAACGATAGAGCCCGTCGACCTTTTCCGCCACCTCGGGGGTTGATCCGGAAGTGACTTTCCTGATTTTGGTGACCGTGTGGACCTTGTCGCCGGGATTGATCCGTTCCGGACTGTACCCGCAGAAGAAGTCACGGTTGAACTTCAGTCCGCTAAATTTCTCCAGCACCGGGACACAGTCCTCCTCGGTGCAGCCCGGATAGACTGTGCTTTCATAGATCACTATGGCGCCCGGCTTAAG
>JBAXRC010000616.1:0-1535 GCA_037131415.1 bacterium
GCGGGATGTCGAATCGCACATGCAGGCGTTGGATCTTTTCAACCACCGTCAGGTTGAGGTGATCCGTCATGCGCTCAAACATCCCAGTCAACGCTACACGTTTGCCAGCCATCAGAAGTGCCACAACATCGCGTATCAGACCGCGCGCACTGATCTGTTGAATTTGGCTGATCAGGGAGTGCTGGAGCAGCGGAAACGGGGGCGGCAAATTGCATTCATCGTCCCTGCCGACCTTGGCGATCGACTGATGCAACTCGAAAAAGAGGCTAGGACATGAGCCTCAACGAATCCATCGTCGAAGACGCCACCCTCGAATGGTTCGGGGAGCTGGGCTATGCGGTCGGGCACAGGCCGCAGGTAACTCCGTCAGTATGCATCCGGTTGTTGGTTGGTCCCTTTCCGTTCCGTCGCGTCCATTCCCTGGAGGTGGCGGTTGAAATCACGGGTCAGCCGGGTGAATGAGAAGGCCTGATCCTCTGGTAGGAGTGTGCGTGTGAAAGCGTGCCAACTCTCCACGACATAGTAGTCGGGCCTGCCACGCGCTGAGTGGTATCGCCTGAGCATATCAAGAGTCTGGTTGTAGAACTCGGGCTCGTCCTTTGTTGTACGGGCCTCACTGTTGATCATATAACCAAACTTCAGGCCTTTCTTCTTGCAATACGCTTCGAGCGCCAACAACTTGGCGGTTTCGTTTACAGGTTTGTTGTGATAGGGAGACTTGTCAACAACCATGTAATCCCACGGCGAGTCGGCCTCGATGAAAGTGATTTTCTCGCCAGCTTTCTCGAGCGCAGCGAGTACCGCATCAAGCACCTGATTGTACTCATAGCCGGACTGCGAGAAACTGTTGGTCCCCATGAAGGAAGGCTGGCCCTGGAAATCCCACCACCCGAAATTCACACCCAGGCCTATCTCAATTTCAGGATGGCGAGCGTGTACAGTCTGGATGTAGACGACCAAGTGGTGCACGGATTCCTCGAGGTTATAATTGAGGGTGCCTTCAGCGCCCCCGACTCCCTTGCTTCGCCCGCCCTTGATGACTCGGCTGATGGGGCCATCCAGCATAAGGTAGGATACTTTGCCGCCGGCTTGATAGATCCTCTCAATCAGGGCCAGTTCGCCTTCGGCCGATTTGCGTCCCGTCTCATTGGTATGAGCTCCGTATAGCCCGGCGGCCTCTATTTCGAGTTGGATGTTGTCCCTCGCCAGCGACTGGACCATCTGGGGAACGTTCAACTTCCAATCCTTCTTCCACGCTTCTTGTCCGGGGGCCGCGGGCATCTCGTCACTGTCGTTCAGCATGCGTATGTGCAATTTGAAAACACTCAGCGCCTTCTTCGTTTCCTCCCATGGCGCTTTCTCATAAAAGAGGGGTTTCACATCCGCGCGGAAATCGGGACACATGCGCAGTCGCGACTCTTTCGCGGGTGGCTTGCCCTCCTGCGTCTCATCCGCAGCAGGCACGGTTTCGGCGAACAGCGCGAACGCGACAATTGCGCCACAAAAGGATTCTATGACTCTGTACTTCTTCATTC
>JBAXRC010000617.1:0-1531 GCA_037131415.1 bacterium
TCATAGAACAGGGCATTGACTGTGAAATCGCGGCGCTGGGCATCGGTTTCCGGATCGGAAAACGTCACCGCACTCGGACGGCGCCCATCCAAATACTCGGCATCCTGCCGGAAAGTGGCAACCTCGTACCAGTTTCCCTCCACGGGAACCCGCACAACCCCAAAGCATTTTCCCACTGCCACAGCGCCGGGGAATAACTCCACCACCTTGTCGGGAACCGCATTGGTGGCAATGTCAAAATCCTTCGCATGCCGCCCGATAATCAGGTCACGGACACACCCGCCTGCCCAATAGGCAATAAACCCCGCCTCCTGCAACCTCCGTACGGCATCCACCGCCCCCGCGGCGGCAGGATGGGCACCAATCAGTGATAATGGAAAAGTATTCATCGCGCCTCGAAGGAGGAAGGTGTCAGGAGTCGAAATACAGAATGGGCGAAATCACTCCTGAATTCCCTCTCCTGTCTTCTGTCTCCTGACGTCTTCCTTCCTAAACACCTGCGGCAACAGAGTCGCAAGGGTAACCGTCTCGACTTTCCCGGGCTTGTCCAGCGAGGTTAAAAAGATCGTTAAAGCCGGATCACAAAACTCAGCCAATACCTGCAGGCAGGCACCACAGGGTCGCACCGCCCGGTTCCGTCCGCCCGCCACGGCCAGCGCCCTGAATTTCCGTTTGCCTTCCGAAACCGCCTTCAGGACGGCAACCCGTTCGGCACATAGTGTCAGTCCATAGGACGCATTCTCGACATTGCACCCGGCATAAACCTTACCGCCATCCACCAGTAGCGCGGCTCCCACCGGAAAACGCGAATACGGGGAATAGCTTGCCTGGGCGGCCTGAAGCGCCGCCTTCACCAGCCTTGCCTGCATAACCATAGTGACTCCCGTCCTGCTCATGCGGCACCTCCCTGCCCGATAAATTCCTTCACCAGACTCGTCAGTCCGGGAATCGCCGCCCGAGCACCAGCCAGGACCTCCTCATGCGACAAAGTCTTTCCCATTCCCGCCGCCGCATTGGTAATGCAGGATACCCCCGCCACCTTCAACCCCGCAGCATGCGCCAGAATGGCCTCCGGCACGGTGGACATCCCCACGGCATCCGCACCCAACCGACGAAATGCGGCAATCTCCGAGGGCGTCTCATAGGAAGGGCCCGTCACCGCCAGATACACACCATGGGTCACCGGCAGACCGGTCTTCGCCGCCGCGGCGTCAAGCCGGCGCCGGTAGTCCGCATCATAGACACCGGTCATGTCAGGGAAGCGCGGTCCCCAGAAGGGATGATGCGGCCCCGCCAGCGGATTCACCCCCATCAGGTTGATGTGGTCATCCATCACCATCACGGTGCCGGCGCGAAAGGCCGGATTGATTCCACCCGAACTGTTGGTCAACACCACCCCCTCCACGCCCATGGTTTTGGCAAGACAGATCGGAAAAGCGATCGGATCCCACCCAACCCCCTCATACCAGTGGCGGCGCCCGGCGAAAATCAGCAGTTCAATGCCCCGCTCCTCCGCCAGTAACAGCTGCCC
>JBAXRC010000618.1:0-1529 GCA_037131415.1 bacterium
AATCGTCTCCCTTGAAAGATTATCTAAAGAAGGATCCCGGGGTTTATCGGCCCCGGGATCCCTTCATCATCGCCTGATCAACCGTTCTGCTTGTCCCACTCCAGACATTTCTGGATGACGTGGTCCACTTCCTCGGCCGTGAGTTCCGGGAACATCGGCAGGCTGATGCAGGTGGCCGCGTTCTTCTCGGCGTTGGCGAGCGACCCCACGGTCCTCGCGCCCTTGCCCCAGGGATACCCCGCCTGCTGGTGGATGGCGATCGAATAGTGGGTCTTGGCATCGACGCCGTTCTTGACCAGGAAATCCACCATCTTGTCGCGCTTGGAGGCATCCTTGATATCGATGACGTACAGGTGCCAGACGTGGCGGTACCCGGGCTTGTGGTACGGCAGGTCGAAGGACTTCACGCCCTTGAGCCCGGCCGTGTACCGCTCGGCCCACTTGATGCGCAGGTTGTTCCACTCGTGGATGCACTTGAGCTTGGCGCTCAGAACACCGGCCTGGATATCATCGAGCCGGCTGTTGAAGCCGAAACTGTGGACATTGCGGGCCGGGGAACCATGGGCGCGGAGCAGCTTGGTGACACGGGTGATGTTCTCGTTGTTGGTGACGATCGCGCCGCCATCGCCGAAGCAGCCGAGGTTCTTCTGGATGATGAAGCTCGTGGCCACGGCGTCGGACAGTTCGCCGATCTTGAAGGTGTCACCGGCGGCGTCAATGGCCTGGGCGTTGTCCTCCAGGACCCAGAGCTTGTACTTGTCGGCGATCTTCTTGATGGCCGGCATGTCGGCGCACTGCCCGTAGAGATGGACCGGGATGATGCAGCGGGTCTTGGGCGTGATGGCCGCCTCGATCTTGGCCGGATCAATGCACTTGGTCAGGGGATCGCAATCCACGAGCACGGTCGTCGCGCCGGCAATCCAGATCGCCTCCGCCGTGGCAAAGAAGGTGTTGGCATTCGTGATGACCTCATCACCCTCGCCAACGCCCATGGCCATCAGGGTCAGCCAGAGCGCATCCGTACCGTTCCCGCAGGGAATGGAATATTTCGTGCCTGAAAATTCTGCGAATTCCTTCTCAAACTGCTTGTTCATGGGGCCGTGGACGTATTCGCCGCTCTCCAGAACCTTCTTGATATTGGCGTCAATCTCGGCCTTGATGTTATGATACTGCCTCACATGTCCGTAAAATCCGACGTTCATCGCTCTCCACCTTTCTTCTCTATTATTCTCTTCGTTAGTTAGTCTATCCACAGTCAAAACTTAAATGGCGGCCATCGCGGACTGGACATCCGCCCACCAGCCCCGCACCGATTGGCCCTTGGCCACCGTGCGCCCCGAAAGAGGCAGCCCCCGCACCTCGCCACGCTTCCAGCACCGGATCCGGTACAGGGCGGAGAAAGTGAAGTCAGGCGCCGCGCCCCCCTGCCCTCCCACGAGTTCGCCACCCCGGCGCACGTTGTCCTGCATCCACGCCGGAAGGGTGAGATGATAGGGATTGCGCTGCACCTCGCCGACATGGAGGGAGGT
>JBAXRC010000619.1:0-1523 GCA_037131415.1 bacterium
CGCCACACTGGTCAGGCGCTCATGGGGGCGGCATCCCAGGATTAGGAGAATTCGCAGACCGTAATCCAATTTTCGAGTTATAAACATAGAACCTCTCTTTAATTGTGAAAGTTTTTAATCCACAATCATGGTGAAGTCAAGAAGCGGGGATGAGGGGGGAGGCCCTCATTCAGTATTCAGGGGGGCGAAAGTTAGAGGTTCGAGCGGGGTTTGCTGGTTTCCGTTCCGGTTGACCAGGTGGCAACGCCAAGCAGGACCCGAACCCGTTCCTGGATGAGCAGTGCGCGCCGGTACGGCATGGGAAGGTCCTGCGCGGTCTTGGCGTCATAGAGGTCTTGAAGGATTGAGCCCCGGACAAATCTGCCCTTTGGCTCATTATCGCGATAGGTTCTGACATAAAGCAGATATTTCTCGTACTCGGCATTGACGGCGGCCTCTGTCATTTTATCGACTGTGCTGATGAGGGAGGCGAGCAAGGGTGCTGTAATCCCGGGATTTTCGGCGATCCGGCGCGAGAAATCGAGGGTATTTCGCTGCGAATTCAGGATGTGGCAGGCGCGTGTGACATTGATTCCATTCCACCCGGCATCCAGCCAGGCGAAGGTCGCCACGGCGGTCTCATTGGAGTTGAGCGCGATATAAACGCTCAGGGTGGTTGAGTGGTTGATTTGGGAGAGCATCCATTTCATTCCGGTCAGGTTCAATCCGGGCTGCCCGCTATAATAGAAAAGGGCCTGTTCAAGGGAACCGATGAGGACGCCCCGGTTGCTCATGGTCGAGGGGCCGGTTGTTTCGGAGCAGGAGAACAGGACCTCCTGGCCTGCGACACGGCATCGCAGGAAGGTCCGGGCGTTTGTATAGGAGAAGTATCCTCCGGATTCCGGATTCGGGGTGATTTCCTCAAAACCGGTCATCCGTCCGGTGGCATACGTCTGGGTGCCCGTCGGGCCATTTGCGATACAGGCATAAGCGCGCGCCATTTCGTTGCTGTTCAGGCCGGCGGAATAGCGCAGGCATGCCGGGAAAACAGCGTAATCCGGGATTCCCGGGTGGAAATTGATAGTGAGGTACTGTTGCAGGGGGACCTTGATCTTGACGATGTAGGCCGATCCTGCGGCATCATTGCGCTTGGGCAATTCCCATCCACTATCCGTGGTGCAGGCGTCGCGCACAAACTTCACCAGGGGTTCCGTCCGGTCGGGCGAGAAGGTTGTGTTGGATTCCGCCGCGAAAGCAAACAGGGAATCCATGGCGCTTTTCGCCTCTACGGGGAAGGGGTTCAGGGAAAGTTCGGGGGAACAGGGGGGCTCCGCCGGTTTTGCCATGGCGCCCGTGCCTGTTGCCAGGACCATGATCAGCACTGGCAGCAGCCTTTTGATGTCACGGCTCCAGTGTTTCATCAAGGTTGTATTTTTTTTCAAACTCCATCCCCCTCGCTAAGGAAGATCCTGCAAACTGGAGCCAGCTGTGGGACTCGAACCCGCGACCTGCTGATTACAAATCAGCTGCTCTACCAACTGAGC
>JBAXRC010000620.1:0-1512 GCA_037131415.1 bacterium
CCCCTACTGTTTCACGCCTTCCGGCGTCGGCTGGCCGGCCTTCAGCATCATCGTCACGGCCGGGGCGGCGGAATTGGACACCGCCACCCGCCATTCCGTGTAGGCGCTTTCCCCGGCGCGTTCGGCACTCACCTTCCAGCCGCCCTGTTGCGCCTCTTCCAGAATGGCCCGGGACTCCTTGCCCAGAAAGGATTCCGTGAGGATGGTTTCGGACTCCAGAAGGGCTTTGCCTCGCAGGCGGCTGAATTCATCAGCCCGGATCGTGTGGAGATGAACCCGGACCAGCACCCCGACAATCACGCCCAGTATCGCCAGGGCCACCAGGGATTCGATCAGCGTGAACCCATTTCGAGCGGAGCGTGCGTTGAATGTTGAAGGGTGAAGGTTCAAAGTTCGAGGTTCAAGGTCCACCTACATCTCACCGCTACTGATATCCGCGGCATCCCCGGTTCCGCCCTCCTCGCCATCAGCGCCGTAGCTGATGATCTCATAGGGCTCGCTTCGCCGGCCCGGCACCAGGTAGACATACGGGGTGCCCCAGGGATCAACGGGCAATTTCCGGCTCTCCAGATACCCTTCCGCCGGATAATCCTTCGGCAACGGCGGAATCCGGGTCGCCACACACAACGCCTCCAGTCCCTGGGAGGTTGAAGGAATCCGCCCATGCGCGGCCTGATACATCTGCAGGGCGGTCTGGAAGGTCTTGATCTGGGATGTCGCCGCCTGGATCTTGGCCTTTCGGAGATGTCCCATCACGGACAGGCCGACCACGCCGGACAGGATGCCGATGATCGTCATGGCAATCAGGACCTCAATCAGAGAAAAACCGGATTTGCTATTCATCGTCACTCCCCGTGCCGCCCAATTTACCGCCACAGAATTTCTCGTAGAGGGCATGCAACTTGTCCAGATAATACGGCACATTCTCGTCCCGCTCAACGGGATTCCACTCCGACACCAGGCGTGCCGCCGCGAACACCTGCACGGTCTTTTTGCCGCCCGCCACATAATAGGACAGCTGGTCCCCGGCGCGGTAGTCGCGCCCCGACCGCAACGCCAGCTCATAGCCGGCATTCCGCCCGCGCCCCTTCTCGCTGATCTTGGCCGCATAGGTGGCGGGTGAATCCTGCAGGGTTTCCGTCTTGGCCAGCATCGTCACGGGCCATTCCCGGCCCATGATCGACTGTTCATACTGCTTGCGGAGCGAGGGCAATTCCTCATCCCGCCCCTCCAGCTTGAGGCGGATCATGTCCTTGAGAAACTTCCGCTGGAACGGCTCCAGCCCGCGCGACTTGAGCGCCGCCCCCTTGATGGTAACCGCGCCGTCCCCCGACAACAGGGCGTAGTTCTTCATCTTGTAACTGAACATGGCGGCGTATTCGCCATCGAACTCGATCTCGATGCCCGCCGGAAGGGATTCCGAGAAGGCCTTCCGGAAAGCCGCCTGGGTGGCGGGCGTGGCGCCTTCCGGGGGGACGTAATACACCCCATCGGTATCAATCTCAACGGGAA